>JBOHJQ010000070.1:0-19789 GCA_050728655.1 Methylocella sp. | reverse complement strand
CCGTTGGACTCCGCGCGGCTGCCGCAAGATTTTGTCGGTGGTTGCCAGATATCCGCATCCGGATAGGCGCGCTATTTTTAAATGAGGAAACGAGAAACCGAACGCATTTTCGCCGGACCGGCGGATAAGAAGCACAACCACGATGTCAATCTTGATCGCTCCTTTGCTTTCGCAGCTTGGCCCAATGGTCGAGCCGGGCGCGCAGAGCTTTCTCGAAGCCGCGGCCAACCGGCCGATACAGCAACTGTCGCCCGAGCGCCTCCGGCCAGTAATCTTGGCCCGAAAATCCTTCCGGCGCGGCGTGATCATAGGCATAGTTCGCGCCATATCCTTCCTCTCGCATCAGCTTCGTCGGCGCGTTGAGAATGATTTTTGGCGGCATTATTAAGCAGGACATAGTTATTCTGACACTTCCGGCGGCGTGCTTGAGCGTGTCCTTTTGGAAGAATGAGCGGATTTTCTCGGCGTTGCGCTGCAAGGAATGCATCGACGATGTCACTTTCGCCTTGAAGTCTGCTTCCATCTCTATATTTGCATCGATATTTTCAGCGGCGGGATCGTCGCCTGGTGCATCATATTTGCATCGATATTTTCAGCGGCGGGATCGTCGCCTGGTGCATCGCCGGTGCTGAAAGCGCCGCGCTGTTCAAATACTTGTTCGACGCCGGCGCCGGCACGCATGATGCCACGCCGTGCTAACTCCCCCGCAAGCAGGTCGTGGCGGCCCGGTGAAGGCCAAAGCCCCCGCCTTGATGCGCGCTGGTCCCAGCGTCTCGTCTCACGAACCAAGCATTTCCGGCGAGGCAGGCTCGATCCTGTCAAGGACGCGACAGTCCCTCGGGCTTCCTTAAGGTCAAGCTCTAGGGTCCGGCAATCGTTTGCGATAGGCTCACAAATGAACGAGTTCCAGCCGTAACCTTGCCATTGTTATTTTTTAGTATGACTGAAATTGAGTTTAGTTAACACAAGGCATTTCGCTTCGTTTGCCGATGTCGTAGCGCAACCAATCGGGCGCTTATGCGTTTAAGGCTTTAGTTTGGCCAGAAAAAGGGCCTCATGACCATGGAGAATATTGAGCTTCTGTACAAACCCGCCGCGATCCCCCCCGGGGGATCGAAGCGGGGACTTGTGGTCGTCTCAAATCGCGTGCCTTTGCCCGCTGCTTCGACGATGCCTGCGGCCGGAGGGCTTGCCGTCGCCCTCGAAGCCGCGCTCAAGTCACACGTCGGCCTTTGGTTCGGCTGGTCGGGTGAAGCTTGCAATGAAAGCGAACCCGTCCCGCAATACAGTACAAACGGATCTGTCGACTTTGCGGTATCCGGCCTTTCGCGCCGTGATATCGAGCAATATTACCGTGGCTTCGCCAACCGGGCGCTTTGGCCGATCTGCCATTATCGTCTCGATCTCGCCGATCTATCGCAAGCCAACGCGGCCGCCTATTTCCGGGTGAACGAGCAATTCGCCCGCCAGCTCCACAGTATGCTGCACCGCGAAGATATTGTTTGGGTGCACGACTATCATCTCATCCCGTTGGCGTGTTTTTTGCGCCAAATGGGCTGCGTCAACCGGATCGGGTTTTTCCTGCATGTCCCCTGGCCAGGGCCGGAAGTGGCGAGCGCGTTGCCTTCCTATCAGCGAATCCTTCGCTCCTTCGGAGCCTATGATGTGGTTGGTTTTCAGACCCAGGCCGACGCTAATAATTTCCGCGATTGCATCGCTAGCGCCAACGCCGGGCGGGTCATCGGCACCGATTGGTGCGAGATCGACGGGCGCCGGACGCGGGTTGGCGCTTTTCCAATCAGTATCGACACCGAGGCCTTCGCCAAGGAGGCGCGTGCCGCCGAAAAAAACATTGCGGTCAGACGCACCCTCGCGAGTCTCGAAGGCCGTGACCTGATCATCGGGGTAGACCGGCTCGACTATTCCAAAGGCTTGAAACAGCGAATCGAAGCGTTCGCCACTTTCCTCGAGCGTTCGCCGCAGGCGGCGCAGGCGCGGGTGACGATGTTGCAGATTACACCAAAATCGCGCTCGGAGGTTCCCGAATATGCCCGTATGCAACGTGAATTGGCGGAAGAGGCCGGCCGCATCAATGGCAAGCTCGGCGATGTCGATTGGACGCCCTTGCGCTATATCAACAAGGCGATGGGCCGCTCGGTCCTAGCCGGACTTTATCGTATCGCGCGGATTGGTCTGGTGACGCCCTTGCGCGATGGCATGAATCTCGTTGCGAAGGAATATGTCGCGGCGCAAGCGCCGGATAACCCTGGCGTGCTTGTCTTGTCGCAATTCGCCGGCGCGGCGCAGGAACTAGTAAGCGCCTTGATCGTCAACCCCTACGATATTGAAGCGACCGCCGCGGCCATCGCACGCGCCTACGCCATGCCGCTCGAAGAACGCAAGGACCGCTGGAACGCCTTGATGGCGGTGCTGCGCGCGAACAGCGTCCATGATTGGACAGCCCGCTTCCTTCAGGCTCTGGGCGATGAACGCGAAGGCAGGAAGATCGAAGACTCTCTGATCGAGGATGCTCGTCCACCCGCCACGGTTGGCTTAAACCCAACCTTACCGCTCCCGGCGAGCGTGGGTGGCATTCGCGGCGCTCACCTGTAATCGCGACGCGGCGCGGCGGCCGGGCGCTCATTTCTTGGTCAAATCCTAGCTGCCGATGGCTGCAACAAGAATGGGCATCATTCACGTAACACAATACGCAGAGTCTCGCGTTGATCGCGGCAGGCGAGGTTTTCCTGTCTACCGGTTTTGCGAATCCGATTTTCACTAAAGCTCCGGGCGCTTTGTTGGCTTTTGCGGCGCTCGCACGCCGAGAAGCTCTCACGGCCATAGGGGCAGTAAGCTCGCGGCGAAAAACAATCAAAGCCATTATCGCGTGAGGGCAGTAAGTTCGACGCTCTTCGCGGCGAACTTCGGGATAAGCAGGCCACTGAAAACGAAGAGATTGTGTCCCGGTTCAAGCGCTGAATCAATGCAATGAACTTGGGAATCGGGACGCTAGTTGCGCTGCTCAACTCTTCGTGACTGCGGTGCGAAGCCAAGAGCGGCCCATCTCCGCCTTCTGCGACGACTAAAGCGTCGCCTATGCGTCCACTTTTTCATAGCTTAGTGATGACGTACGTCATTTAAGTTACGTGCGTCAATTGATCACTAAGCCCATTTGGGGGATGCGGGGTGTAGAGTTGGGGCGTATTTCATCTCGGCGTGGTTCTCTGGACATTCGCGCCGGTTATTAATCCAATGGTTGGCCTATTGGTGATTGTCCGATGCACTGGACTGGCATGGGAGCGGCGCCGCACGCAGGTTTACTACGCGAAGATGAAAAGCCGGGGCTTTGACCCTGAAATTCGAGAAAGGACTGGAAGAGTATTGTTGGAAGCATCACTACTATTCGGCGATAACCACAAATAAATGGGAATTTCTTTCAATGTCACATGAACCAATACTTAGCAAGGAAGCCATTTGGCTACCGATGCACCATTCCACCAGCCACCGCGCCTTTGGAGTCGCGCGGAAGTTCATTGCGCGTTTCGGCAAGGACGTCGCAACGGCGCGGGCGATCGCAATCGCGGATAGGATGCGGCGGGTTTATGCCGAGGGCGCCTGCAACGGCGGCGCGCCGATTTCCTATCTTAAGTTCTACAGTGACGATCTAGCTTTGATCGCGTTCTGTGGAAACGAAGGAGAACCCCGATGACTCCTCGCAAGCGCGAACGCCGCCGCGACGCCGTCCAGGACTTGATGGAGCGCCTTGACGCCATGATCATGGTCCCGGCCCAGGCTCGGATCGCCGGCGCCAATACAAGCGCGGCCCGCGCGGCCAGGTCCAAAATCAGATCCCTCGACCCAGGAGCACCCGCCCGGATCGGGATCATGATCGCGGCGGCAAGCCATGGGCATTGGCATGCGAGTGACCGCAATGGGTGTTTGGCTCGAATGTTGCACGCCCCGCGCGGATCGCCGCAAGCGGTAACGTCCAGTTACGACGCCGAGATCTTTCCGCGCATGGCCGCCGGAAGGTTTGGATGCCATGGGCGCGGCGAGTGATACGAGATTTCGCCACGGAAACCGGCGCCGCGAGGGGGCCGAGCCGGGCGGCTTTATAATTTCTCTACTAGCATTGCTTGCTCCTTCAAAATAGGGAAACCCAATGAATGAACACGAAGCCGGGCTTGTGCGCCTGGACACCGCGCGTGCTGCTGAATTAACTCAAACCCTGGATGGAAGCGCCGTCGAGTCTGGGTGGTTGATCCTCGGCGCGCTCCTTGGCGTCATCGGCATTGCAGCCGCGTGGGCAACCTTCGCGCTCTGTTCTCTCGGTTTAGAAATGATGCGATGAACAGCCTGGCCGCCACGCAGCTTCGTTGACAGGCGCCTGCGCGGTGCAAATGTGCCGCTAGTATTTCGGTTCGCCGCAGGGCGGGTTTCGGGCGCCGGTCTCTGAGCGCAGCCAATTCGGCCTTGTTTTCTGAATATGGTGCGGCTGTTCGATCAATTCAGCGGCGCGGTTCCCTCGGTTTTCCGGACGAAAGTCCCGACGGCAGCGGTCTATTAGCAGCGCCGGCTCATAGTGCCAATTGCGGCGCAACCAGTTTCCGTGCTAAAACCACCTTGCGATATGCCGCGCCATGCCACTACCAACCCTTGCAATGGGCGTATAATGTCTAGGGACACGTCCGCGGTCGAGGCCTTATGTTGAATGGAGTTTCAATAGGGGACTAAGAGCGAGAGTTCTCGCCAGTGCAAGCGGAGATTCTTGGTGGCTGACGTCGTTCTAATCAATCCCAAGTTTGAGATGTCCTTCTGGGGGCTTAACGAGGCGCTTCCTTTCCTTCTTAAGAAGGCCAATCTGCCCACCACGGCATTGCCACTGATCGCTGCCCTGACGCCGGACACGCATCAGGTGACAATCATCGATGAAAACGTCGAGCCGATCGATTTCGAACGTTGCGCGCGAGCCGATATCGTCGGCATTACCGGGATGGTCGTGCAGCGCGTCCGGATGCGTCAGATCCTCGTCGAGCTCAAGAAACGCGGTGCCTATGTGGTTGTCGGCGGCCCGTGGATCACGGTCAACGAGACATATTTCGGCGATCTCGTCGATGTGACGTTCATCGGCGAGGCGGAAGAGACTTGGCCACGCTTCTTGACCGATTGGGAGGATGGCACGGTCGCGGCCCGGTACGAGCAGTCTGAAAAAACTGATATGAGCCGCGTGCCCGCGCCGCGCCTGGACCTCCTGAAAATTCAACATTATGCCTTCGCCAGCCTCCAATTCACGCGGGGCTGTCCATTCCAATGCGAATTCTGCGACATTATAGTCGTATTCGGCCGGCGGCCACGCCTCAAAACGCCAAAACAGATCATCGCCGAGCTGGATGACCTCCTCAAATACAAAATTCAGCTCGCCTTCATTGTGGACGACAATCTCATCGGTAACAAGAAGGCGATGAAAGAGCTCTTGAAGCACGTGATCGCATGGCAGGAAGCCAACGGGTATCCGCTGGTGTTCACGACCGAAGCCTCGATCGACTTGGCCGACGATGCCGAGCTGATGGAACTGATGTCGCGCGCCAATATCGGTTCCGTCTTCGTGGGTATCGAAAGCACAAGTGAGGAAGCACTTCGCGAGGCGAAGAAGCTTCAGAACATCCGTTCCGGCGGCACGATGGTTGAGAAAGTGCGTCGCATACAGGCGGCCGGGATGGAGGTGTTCGGCGGCTTGATGGTCGGTTTCGACAGTGACAACGAAAATGTCTTCGCCTCTCAGCGACAATTTGCTGATAGCGCGCGCCTTTCGATCGCTATGGTCGGTATGCTCTCGGCAATACCGAAGACGCCGCTTTACGACCGCCTGGCGGCGGAAGGACGTCTCGATTACTCCGACGTTTCCGAATACGGCACAAATGTTATTCCGTTGCAGATGAGCCGTGAGGCACTAAGCAAGGGATATGTTGGCTTGATGGCCGAGCTTTACGACCCAAATGCTTTTTTCAAGCGCCTCGATGATCTGTTCCTGACCGACCGCGCCGAGCTAGATCGAGGATGGCAGCAATATGCCGCGTCGCACCCCTGGCGTCGGCGTCGCCGTCATTTCCGCTTTTGGCTCCAAGCATTCGGCCTCATGGGCGCGCTGCTCTTGGGTGTTCGGGATCGAGAACTGCGCGCGGTCTATAGGCAGAGGTTCCTACGGTTCTTGCAGGCGCGGCCCTCGGCGGTCATGCTCAGGGCTTACGCTCTGAGATGCGCGATCCACTTCCACATGTATCGGCTCGTCCGCGTTCTCCAGACAGGTAATGGTGCTCTGGTGAACACTTATTGATTTTTTCGCCGAGCGTGGCCGGGCACGACGTGCCTCGCAAGCTTTCACTCTCGAAGGGCGCTGCGCGAACCTGTCTCTGCCGCGCCGAATGGAAATTGGAGAATGGCGCGAGAAGACCGGCGCCTGAAACCCGCCGCGCAAGGACCAAAATGCCAAAAATCGGCGGTCAGAGATTGCGGCGCGCCGACCTCGCCCCCGGGGAATATCGCGGGTTCTCACCCACCGGGAAATAATGCACCGGAGACCCGGCTGCCTGGCTGACGGCCCAGTCAGCAGCGAACCCGTCTCGGAGCAAATTCCCTGCTAGCAGGGAATTTTACGAAAATCTGCGGTATTATGGCGCAAACGCCACAAGCTGGTTAGCGATCGGCGCCAATCCGATTCCGAAAGTAGTCAGTGAGTGAGCGGCGCGGCGCGATGCGCGCTTTCCCTAAGCATCCGTGCAGCGTTAGCTATTTTTCTTGTGGTTCTTTCATTTGACGTCCCCACCGCTGAATGGGTCTTTAGAAATGATTACTTTATCGGGGGGAACACGTCCTGGGACAACATCAAGTTCATAATCCCCGTTTTTCCCAGATTTGAATATGCCGTATGCAAACCCGGTATGGCCGTGACGATTTTCGTCCCCAGAGAAGGAATAATCATAGCAGCCTATGATAGTGAACCGAGCCTTGCTGCTATTGGACAATTTACCCAAATAATCCTTAGCCTGGATCTGAAGATTCCGGCTAGCAATAGGGTCTTCGTCACCAGGGAACAAAAAATGACCTGGATGCTTCGCGGACTTAGCAATCTTCGCTGCAGACGCACTGCTTTTCTTGTTCATTGACGGAGCTAAGAATAATATTTACATCGGTCGGGACAAGGATAAAACTCTCCTGTATATTTTGTGCGGGGGATTTTCCGATATTTTTAAGCTTGATGCTGAGATCAATATATACATCTTTGTTGGCATCAAATATAAAATCTTTTACGCCGATATCGACTTTCAACCATGGCCTCTGATCGGCTTCCACGGCGTCCAACTGCCCTTGCATGATGGTCAGTTGCTTCCTAATAATTTTACTTTGATCAGCGGCATATTGGGCAACGAAATACGTCCATACTGCAATCGCGACGGTCGCGATTGCAGTAAGAAGACCATTGTGGGAGTTCACCCAGTTAATGGTCCAGGCGGCAGGACGAATGATCGATCGGCGCAGAAGTTTTTTAGCATTCTCTATGCAGCGATTGGCTATTCCTTTTTGTTGTGGGGCGCTGGCGCCATCGGCGTTTTCACCTGTCGATGGAAATGGCTTGGGCTGATTGCTATTCCCATTGGAATTGCATCCATCATTCACGGCTTTCGAATCCTAATCGGCTAAATATCCTCCAATCTTACGCCCCTTAATTCCAGTGCGGCAAGACAGGCCAGAAAAAATGAGGCCGTTACGGTAGCGCGCGCGAGCTTATTGGATATGCTCGCTTTGGTTTCGGCAAAGCCGTGTGCTTTGAGTCGTTCAGCCAATTCTTCATAGGTCACATCAGCGCGCTTCAATTCGACTTTCAAATGGCGTGCCGCGCGCTCAGCCCATTCGCGTTCAGTCTTTGCGAACCCCATTTGATGCCTCTCTTTTTCGGTTTTAAGGCATCATATATGAGATTTTCGTCTTGACAATGAGATTGATAAGAGTATCATATTCGATATCAAGAAACCGGATATGGTTACGTGGCTCAGCATTTCCTCCTTTCCCGCCCTGCAAAGACCATGAGCCTCGCCCAGATCTTTCGCATGTCTGACGCGGAAGCCGAGACAATGTTTTGCAAGGTGCGCTGGCCTGAGACTGACGGCGCGCCAGTATGCCCGCATTGCGGCGGTCTGAAAGCCTATGAGTGCCGGCGCCCGAATGGCGCTCCGCGTTTCCGGTGCCGCGCCTGCAAGGGCGATTTTAGCATTACATCAGGAACGCTGTTTGCTTCGCACAAACTGCCCTTGCGCGGCTATCTCGCGGCTATTGCGATCTTCGCCAACGAAGTGAAAGGCAAGAGTGCCTTGGCGATCTCGCGCGATCTTGGCCTTTCGTACAAGGCCTCTTTTGTGCTGCTTCACAAGTTCCGCGAAGCGATGGCCGAAGAATTGAAAGGCCGCAAGCTTGGAGGCGACGGCATCGTCGCGGAAATCGACGGCGGCTATTTCGGAGGCTATGTGAAGCCCGCCAATCTCCACGAGAACCGCCGCGATCGCCGTCTCGCCTGCAATCAAAACGGCAAGCGCAAGGCCGTTGTGATTATTCGCGAGCGCAATGGCCATTCGCTTCCGGCGGTGTTCCGCAGCGAAGGGCAAGCCCTTTCATTCATCCGCTCGCGCATCGCCAAGGGAACAATCATCAACGCGGACGAAAGCGGCTCTTGGGATGCGCTGCACGCGCAATTTGAAATGCGCCGCGTCAATCACGAAGAAGCCTATAGTCTCAACGGCGCTTGCACGAATTGGGCAGAGGAATTTTTCAGCCGCATGCGCCGTGCGGAACTTGGTCACCATCACCATATCGCCGGTCCTTATCTGCTTCGCTATGCGCAAGAGGCCTCTTGGCGCGAAGACCATCGCCGTATCAGCAATGGCGACCAGGTTCACATGATTTCTGGTCTGGCAATGAAGCGCGGGCCGTCCGTGGATTTCAGCGGATATTGGCAGCGTCACAGCAGTTCAGGCGCGACCGTCCATTGAGCGTTCCGGCTTGTGCCGATTCTGGCGACTTCGCCGCGCTTGGCGAGCCCACGCAACACGCCGAGCGCTCTTTCTGCGACGATTTCCTTGAACGCCGCGTCGTCTATTGCCGCGCCCTTGGCTCGCATAACAGCAGTTGCAATGTCAGCCGCCGCCAGAGGCCACGTCGCCAGCCGTAGGACGCCCATGACAAGCCGTGAGAGTTCATTGCGTGCAAAATACCGCGTGCGCCGGTAAGTCCGCTTGGCGGGGATTGCATCGGGGTTTGTGCCGGGCGAAAACAGCCGGATCGTCGCATCTAGGTTTGCGAGCGCAACCCGCTGGCGGCCGATACGCTTTTCAAGATCGTGGATATGCCCACTGATTTCAGCGCGCTTGAGGCGTAGTGCGGAAATGACATGAGTTTCAACCATCCCCAAAATTTAGGCGCGGCCCGATTCACTTCTTGTGGCGTTTGCGCCATAATACCGGAACGGCCGGCCCTATCGGTCCCTCACAATTGTCGCCCGCGAGATTACTGGGGCCCATTGGTCGGGTCCCCGTTTCTTCGGTTTGAGAACGCGCGCAGGCCGTTCTGTCGAGAGCGCAGAGGGCGAGTATGCGGAAGCCTGACCGTCCGAAGTCCAGCGTGATTTTCCGCTGCGCAATTTACACGCGCAAGTCGTCCGACGATGGGCTCGAACAGGAGTTCAACTCTCTCGACGCCCAGCGCGAGGCATGTGAGACCTACGTTACGAGCCAGCGTCACGCCGGATGGCTCGCGCTTTCCGACATGTACGACGACGGAGGCCTCTCGGGTGGCACGATTGAGCGGCCGGCCCTGCAGCGGCTGCTCTCCGATATCAAGGCAGGCAAGGTTCAGATCATTGTCGTTTACAAGGTCGACCGTCTGACGCGGTCGCTCGCCGATTTCGCCAAGATCGTCGATGTGCTGGATGCCCACAACGCGTCGTTCGTCTCTGTGACGCAGCAGTTCAACAGCACGACCTCGATGGGGCGTTTAACCCTCAACATGCTGCTCTCCTTCGCCCAATTCGAGCGCGAGATCGGCGGCGAGCGCATTCGCGACAAGATCGCCGCATCGAAGGCCAAGGGCATGTGGATGGGCGGCAATGTGCCACTCGGCTATAACGTTAGGGAACGGAAGCTGGTCGTCAACGAAGCCGAGGCGTCGACTGTCCGGATGATCTTCCAGCGCTACGCCGAGCTTGGTTCGGTCGCGCTATTGAGGGCGGAACTCGAGCGGGCGGGTATCGTGAGCAGGCGACGGGAGGGAGCCGGCAGAGAGTTTTCCGGCGGCAAGCGCTTCTCTCGCGGCGCCTTGTACCTGATGCTGCAGAACCGGCTTTATCGGGGCGAGGTCGCGCATAAGGACAACATCTACCCTGGACAGCACGAGGTGATCATCGACTCAGAGCTTTGGCAGACCGTTCAGGACAGGCTCGCCGCCGGTCGGCATGAGCGGTCGATTGCCGTTGGCGCGGAGGCGCCGAGTCTGTTGGCGGGCCTGATCTTTGATAGCGACGGCACGCGTCTATCTCCCACCCATGCCGTCAAGAAGGGCAAGCGGTATCGATATTATGTCTCGACGGCGCTCATCAAGGGCAGTCGTTCCGAGCATCCCAAAGGCTGGCGAATTCTGGCGGGCGACATCGAGGGGCTGGTGCTCGAACCGTCTGCGCGCGCTCTTCGCGTCTGGCGCGGAAGTCAGTGAAGCCGTCGCGCCGCTCGGCCTTAAAGCCTCGACCCAGAGAGCGGTGCTCGACCGATCGGCAAAGCTAGCGGAGCGTTGGACGACGCTTGTATCACTCGAGCTTCGCGAACGCGTGCAGTCTTTGGTCCAGCAGATCCAGATTGGCGACGCCCAAATCTCGGTGTGGCTCAATCGAACCGCGATCGTGTCGAGCGTAATGCCCGACGCGGCCCCCGTGCCAAAAGATTGCATGCCGGCGGTCGAACCTTTGGTCCTGTCGATCACGGCAAGCCTTCGCAGGGCGGGAAAGGGTGTACGGCTGGTGATCGGCAATGGCGCCGCGAAGGCGATCGACGCCGACCTTGCCTCTCTGATCGCCCACGCGATCGTATCGTGCAACATGTTCCTTACGGGCCGCGATGACAGCATCGACGCCATGGCGTCTCGGCTCGGCGTGAGGCGTGATTATCTGGCGGTGCTCGTGCGTCTCTCGTATCTCTCTCCTGACATCGTTCGCGCGATCCTGGTCGGCTAACAGCCCGTCGAGCTGCCGCCGGCACGGCTCGTAGTGCTTTCCAGGAATCTGCCGCACGATTGGCGGAAGCAGCGTCATCTCCTCGGATTTGCGCCTGCCTGACGCCGCGCAAATCCCGCGACAATTCTCGACATCTGACGGGCCGAAAAGGGGCCGGAGAGACACCTAGAGCCTTCGCGCGCCTCAGGCCGTGGTTTTGCGTCTTTGGAAGGCGACCATTGTGATGAAGAGCCATTAACCGACGGACATGTCGGACGAATTTCGACGCAGCCGAAAAACATTAAACTCCCTTGATAACAATAAGTTATGTGGCTGGGGGACCTGGATTCGAACCAAGATTGACGGAGTCAGAGTCCGCTGTTCTACCGTTGAACTATCCCCCACCCGCTCTCCGCAAAAAGTCTTGAGAACAAAGACTTTGGCATGCCAAGGCGTGGTCTAGTCGCTGGTGCCAGGACTGTCAACGCTTGCCGCCTGCCATCTTGTCCTTCCGCCCGACGGCTTCTGTGATGCGGTCGCTGCGGTTCCGTTCAGTGGATTGGCTGGATCCCAGCGGTAGCGAACTGTCTCGAAACGCATGCCGAGCACATCGACGAGCACGAGCCTGCCGACAAGTCCTTCGCCGAAACCAACGATCTCGCGGATCACTTCCAGCGCCATCATCGCGCCGAGGATGCCAGTCAGGGCGCCGAGGACCCCCGCCTCGGAACAAGCCGGCACCGTCCCCTCTGGAGGCGGCTCCGGATAAAGACAACGGTACGTTGGATTGGGTTCGCCGAATCGACTGTTTTCATAAGGCCGCAGAACCGTCAGCGCGCCATCGAAGGCGCCGACCGCGGCGGTGATGAGCGGACGCCTTTCGTAATAGCAGGCGTCGGACGCGGCATAGCGAGTAGCAAAATTATCCGAGCCATCGGCGACGACATCGAACGAGCCGACCATGGCGCTGGCGTTATCCGCGGTGAGCCTTGCTTGCAGCGCGGTGACCTTGACATGCGGATTCAATCTTTCGATCGCCGCTTTCGCGCTTTCGACCTTGGCGCGGCCAATATCCGCTGTTCCGTGCAGAACCTGACGCTGAAGATTCGACAGCGAGATCTTGTCGTCGTCGAGAATGCCGATCTCGCCGATGCCCGCCGCCGCGAGATATTGAATGAGCGGCGATCCGAGACCGCCCGCGCCGATCACAAGCACCCGCGCAGCCTTCAGCTTCTGCTGGCCAGGTCCGCCAACCCCGCGCAGCACGATATGGCGCGCGTAGCGCTCGATTTCCTCGGGCGAAAACATTTTCGCAGTCTAACGCGATTTTCTGTTCCGGGACATCGGCAAGGAGCACCGGCAAGCGGCGCGGGATCCGGTCCGGTTCAAACGACAATTAGGCACCATCTGGCCAGCGGAAGCAACTGGAGAACCGGCGTTTCCGGCAGGTTTTATCCCGTCAGCCTTGATATAGCGGCCCAGGTGCGCGGGCGGTGGCCCAAGCGGCCTCCCCAGCGTGCCGCGCGCAGGTCGGCGTCCTTGCTTTGTGATCCGGCCATGATCAGCTGGGCCTGGTCCCAACTGCGGGCCGATCGAATTAGCCCGGGATAGCGCACGCGCATGTTGGGCGCGCCGAAGCGTTCGATGCTGCCGCAGGGCTTGTGTCTCTTCGGGCCGTCTGGGATGGCATTGGATGAGCCCCTGGCGCCCCTCTCTCCGGCCACATGCCTCAGTTAATTCCGCGATGCAGGATACGGCTTTATCCAATCGGGACACGAACAAGAGCGTCTTCACACCAGAGGCAACCGGCGCCGCGAAACCGCTTGGTGATAGATCGGCCCATCCGCACTGTTGCAACAGCGTTGGCAAGAACCCATCCACTTCGGAATCTGCCTTGCCGTATCATTCGTTACCCCGGTCTCGGCCATTCCCAGGTGCCGTTAGGGTCGCGCTCGAAGATACTGAAGTATGACATTGTCGGTGATGTTGCCGCTCGTGGTGCAAAAGTAGCCCCGGGCCCAGAAATGCCGCCCCCAGTAGCGCTTGCGCAAGTCCGGGAACTTTATCTGCAGGTGATGAGATGAGCGTCCCTTGACGCGCCGGACGAAGTCGCTTGAGGCAATTTGCGGCGGGATTTCCACGAACATATGGACATGTTCTCGGGACAAAACGCCGGAGACGATCTTTACGCCCAGCTATGCGAAATCCGAGGCACGTGATAAATTTGCCCAAATCGACCGAAGCTAATTGAGGTCAGAGATGCCCAGCCGTACGAACATGTTGCGCGCAAATCTCTCCTGCGTATCTTTGAGCCATCGGCTCTATGATCAGTCGCACATCGCGTCCCTGGTGCTTCTAGGATTTGCACCTTGAGTGCCCCTGGCGATAATGCCGCGCGGCGCCTCGTCAGGGGTGCGGCGGCGCGAGTCGCGATATTCCTTAGCTTCTGGTTCATGATCTCCGGCCGCAACCTAGCCGATCTTCCGGTTGGGCTGGCTGCCGTTACGGCTGCAACCTGGACCAGTCTGCGCCTCTTGCCGGCGGGGGGATCGCGGCCACGCCTCGCGGCCTTCGCGGCGCTCGCTCTGCGCTTCCTGCGTCAGTCGGTCGTTTCGGGAACGGAAGTTGCGTGGCGCGCACTCAATCCGAGGCTTCGACTGCGGCCGGGCTTAGTCGCCTATCCTTTGCGCTTGCCGCCGGGCGGAGGGCGGAGCGCATTCTGTGCATTGTCCAGTCTGCTGCCGGGAACGCTGCCAACGGGTACTGACGAGAATGGGGCGCTCCTCATCCATTGCCTCGATGTCGACCAGCCTATTGCGGCCAATCTGGCCGCGGAAGAGAGGTTGTTCATCCGGACGCTTGGCGATGACTGACTTTCTGTTGGCGGCCGCAGGATTCATTCTGTTCACGGTCGCGGTTGGACTCATCCGCATCCTCAGCGGACCCTCGAATGAAGATCGCATGATGGCGGCACAGCTCCTCGGAACCGGTGGTATTGCCGCGCTTCTCTTGGTTGCTGGGGCGACGGGCGTGCGCGGGGTGGAGGATGTCGCCCTGGGGCTTGCCCTTCTCGCCGCCTTTGCCTCCGTTGCCTTTGCAAATAGCGCGGCGCCTTCGAAGCCGGATGATCCCGAAGAAGCGAGCGGAGGATGAGTCTTATTTTCGATGTCTTCAGTATGGTTGCGATCTCCGCTGGCGCGTTTTTCTTTTTCGCTGGCACCCTCGGGCTTTTGCGCTTCCCAGACACATTGACCCGCCTGCACGCCCTGACAAAAGCCGACAATCTCGGCCTCGGTCTCGTCGTGCTCGGTTTGCTGCCGCACGCTGGAAGCCTTCTCGCCTCAGTTAAACTCCTGGCAATTTGGGTGCTCGTTCAACTCTCTGGCGCGACGGTCACGCAGCTCATCGGGCGCGCCGCGCGGCGCAATGGACGGGCGGCATGAGCATTATTCAGGCGCTCGATATTGGCCTTGCCGCCCTGGTTCTGTCGGTCGCCGTCTGGACCATTTTCGCACGCGAGGCATTTGCGGCGGTGGTGGGTTATGTCGCCTATGGGCTGCTGCTCTCGATCGTCTGGGTCCGCCTGTTTGCGGTCGATGTGGCGCTGACGGAGGCCGCCATCGGCAGCGGCGTGACGGGCGTGCTGCTCATTGGCGCCGCCGCGCGCCTGCGGCAAGCCGAGAAGGCCGCAGCCGAAGAACACCTTAGCGAACCGCAGCGCTTTTGGGCGGGCGTTCTTTGCGCCCTTGTCACGGCGGCCCTTGCGGCCATCGTGCTGCTGTTGCCTGATCCTGCTCCGACACTGGCTCCTGAGGCAGCACAACACCTCGCCGAGACCGGCCTCGGCAACCCGATCACCGCCGTTCTAATGGCCTATCGCGCATTTGACACCATGCTCGAAAAGGTTGTGCTGGTCCTCGCTGTCGTGGGAGTATGGTCGCTCGCGCCCGACCGCTATTGGGGAGGCGCCCCTGGGGTACCGCGCGCGGCGCAGCCGGAAAGCACGCTGGCCTTTCTCGCGCAATTGTTGCCGCCGCTCGGAATACTCATCGGCATTCACGTGTTCTGGGTCGGCGCGGATGAGCCGGGCGGCGCCTTTCAGGGCGGCGCCATTCTCGCCGCCATGTGGATGATCACCATGATGGCGAGGCTCACCGAAGCGCCGCCGGTCAGCTCAGCTTGGCTGCGGTTCGCGCTCCTCGCGGGCCCGGCTGTGTTTCTGGCGACTGGCGTTGCGGGCGTTGCCGTGGCGAGTGGATTTTTTGCCTATCCCGCCGGATTTGCCAAGCCGTTGATCCTCTTCATCGAGGCCTTTATGACACTTTCCATCGCCGTGACCCTCCCCATGCTGGTTGCGGGTCCGCCACGACGGTCACCCCGGCGATGAGTGCGGCAACGCTGGCTGGACTCATCGGCGCGGCGCTGGTGGGTCTTGGCCTTTACGGCCTCATCACCAATCCGCAGCCGCTGCGAAAGATTCTCGCCTTCAATCTTATCGGCAGCAGCGTTTTTTTGCTCTTCGGCATCATTGCTCGTAAAGGCGCGGCAGCCGGGTTCGCCGCCGATCCTGTGCCTCAGGCGATGGTTATTACTGGCATCATCGTCGCCTTCTCGGCGAGCGCAATCGCGATCGCATTGGTGCTGAGGCTTTACGAGGAGACCGGGCGCGTCACGCTGCGTCCCGATGCATGGCCGAAACCTCCTGGCAACGGAGCGGATGCCGAATGACTGCGGCGGCCCCCGCCTTCGCGGCAACGGCGGGCGGGTTCCTGCTTGTGCTGGCGATCGCCTTGCCGGTCGCCGGCGTTCTGTTGTCGCTTGCCCTCGGCGGACGTCATGCTGAGCGCATCGCGCTCACCCTCATGCCTGCCGGGCTCGGTGTCGCCATCGCAATCGCGGTTCTTCTCTGGCACTCTGGCAAACCAATTGTCTATGTTCTCGGCGGCTTTACCCCGCCTCTCGGCATCGCGCTACGCGCCGATGGATTCTCGGCCGTCATGCTCGTGACGGCGGCGATGGTGATCTCCGCCGCCGGGTTTTTCGCACGCGCCAATTTTGGCACGCCGCTGGGGATGGCCGAAGCGCGTGCGCCGCTGGCGTTCTGGATTCTGCTTCAGGCCCTCTGGGCGGCATTGAACATCGTCTTTCTCGGCGGCGATCTGTTCAATCTCTATGTCGCGCTGGAGCTTCTGACCTTCGCCGCCGTGCCGCTGGTCTGTCTCGATGGCCGTCCCGAAACACTCGCCGCCGCGCTGCGCTATCTGCTTTTCGCGCTGCTCGGCTCCGTGTTTTATCTCCTTGGCGCCGCTTTACTCTATGGGGCTTATGGCACGCTCGACATCGTCCTCCTGGCTGGCCGGATTCGCGCGGCGCCCGCCGTCTGGGTCGCGGCCGGGCTGATGACCGCCGGACTACTCGCCAAGACGGCCCTCTTCCCCTTGCATTTGTGGCTGCCGCCGGCCCATGCCAATGCCCCCGCCGCCGGAAGCGCCATACTCTCGGGGCTCGTCGTCAAAGCGTCCTTTTTCCTGATTGTGCGGCTCTGGTTTTATGTGTTGCCAGCGGTGCCAAGCGAGATGCCGAGCGCAATCCTCGCCGCCCTCGGCTCGGCGGCGATCCTGGCTGGCAGCGTGCTGGCGCTCCGGCAGGAGCGGCTGAAACTTTTGATCGCTTATTCGACCGTCGCCCAGATCGGCTATTTGTTCCTGATGTTTCCACTCGCATCCGGGACGCATCCCTGGGCCGCGGACGCCTGGAGTGGCGGCGTGATGCAGCTTCTCTCGCACGCGTTCGCTAAGGCGGCGATGTTTTTGGCAGCCGGCCTCGTCGCTGAATCCCTCGGCCACGACCGAATCGACAGTCTAGGCGGCGTCGGGCAGGCGATGCCGATGACCATCGTCGCTTTCGGCCTCGGCGGGCTGTCGCTGATGGGGCTGCCGCCGAGCGGCGGTTTTGCCGCGAAATGGCTATTGCTCAAGGCCTCTGTCGAGGCCGGCCAATGGCTGTGGGCGGTTGTGATGCTGATGGGCGGACTGCTGGCGGGCGGATATATTTACCGGGTGCTGGCCCCGGCGCTTTCGAACGGCGGCGCTCCGTTGAAAACACCCCCTCGGCGAAGCCGAGAGGCGATCGCCCTGTTGTTGGCGCTCGTCGCCGTTCTGCTCGGCTTTGCGCCACCAGCTTTCTTCGCCTTTCTGCAGATCGGCCGCCCAGCCGCGATGGCGGCTCTCCCATGACTGGCGCCCTTGCGTCCATTGCGCTCGCGAACACAGCCCATAGTCTTGGCCCCAGCCTGCTCGCCGCGACGCTGACGGCGCCGCTCGTCATGCTGGCGGCCTGTCTGTCGCGGAAGCTGCGCCGCCATGCGCTGGCGCTTCAGTGGCTCGCCCCGCTTCCCGCTCTGGCGGCCGCCCTTCTGGTGATTGGTGGCACGCCATTAGCGTTCGAGGAACCCGCGCTCCGCGTGAGCCTCTTGCTGGATGCGCCGGGCGCAATGCTGCTCGTCGTCGTAGCGCTACTCTGGATCGCCACCAGCGCCACCGCCTTCGCGGAGACGCGCGGAAAACCGAACGCCGAGCGCTTTGCAGCCTGCTGGTTGCTCACGCTGACCGGCAGTCTCGGCGTCTTTATTGCCGCCGACCTCCTGACGTTCTATCTTGTTTACGCTCTCGTCAGCATCCCGGCCTTCGGGTTGATCGCGCATGGCGACGATGCCGCATCAAGGCGCGCCGGCGGCGTCTACATGGCATTTACGCTGCTCGGCGAGGCGTTGTTGCTGATGGGCTTCGTGCTGCTCGCTGCGGGCGAGCCCACCGGCAGCCTGCAGATTCGCGACGTCATGGCCGCGCTGCCCGCCTCGCCTTGGCGGGATACGGTGCTCGCGCTTGTCATCGCGGGCTTCGGTATGAAGCTTGCGCTGGTGCCCCTCCATGGCTGGATGCCGTTGGCCTATACGGCGGCGCCCATTCCGGCCGCTGCCGTGCTGAGCGGCGCCGCCGTCAAGGCCGGTGTGATCGGGCTGATCCGCTTTTTGCCCTTTGAAGCCGCGCTTCCGGGCTGGGGCGATGCGCTGGTCGCCTTGGGCTTTATCTCTGCATTCTACGGTGTTGCGATCGGCATCACACAACGCAATCCGAAGACGGTGCTGGCTTATTCGAGCATCAGCCAGATGGGCGTGATCGCCGCCGTGCTGGGCATGGGTCTTGTCGCCGCCGACAGGGGAGCGGCCTTGGACGTGGCCTTTTATGCGGCGCATCATGTCCTGGTGAAGGCCGCCTTGTTTCTGACCATCGGTGTCGCCGCCGTGACCAGCGGGCGCCGCCTCTGGCTGGTCCTGCTTATGGCTTTTGTTCTGGCGCTCAGTCTCGGCGGACTGCCCTTGACCGGCGGCGCGCTGATGAAGTTCGCGATCAAGGAGGCCCTGGGAAACGGCATCGCCAGCACGCTTGCAACCGTTTCGGCGGCCGGAACCACGCTTCTTATGATGCATTTCCTGCTGCGCCTTGCGCGGACCGCTTCGCAAGAGAGACAAGCGCCGGCTTCCGCTGGGCTCGTCTGGCTTTGGCTGGTGGTAGCGCTGGCCTCTGTCGTGATCCCCTGGCTGATGTATCCCTCCCTCGGCGGCGACATCAGCGAAGCGCTCAAACCTGGCGCGCAATGGGAGGCACTTTGGCCAGTGCTGTGCGGCGCCGTGCTTTCGCCCTTGATGTGGCTCTGGGGCAGCCGGCTCCCGCGAATCCCCGCAGGAGACATTGTCGTTAAAGAGGAGGCTGCATTCCACGCGAGCTACGCTTTCGGCGCCGCGTTGGAACGTATGGATGCGCGGCTCCGGCAGTGGCCCGCGGCGGGTCTGTCGCTTCTGGCAGTTGCTCTCATGCTGGCTGCAGCCGCGGCATCCCGTCATTGATGGCGCTCCGGATCTGTCGCCAATTCAACGAATTCGAGAGCGACAAACGCGAACGGACCGTGCCGCTTTCAAGCTTTCAATAAGAGGTACGATGCGCGCGGCCGAACCGCCTATCAAGGTGGCAACATCGCCTTGATGCTTTGACGCTCGGGCTCTCGGTCAGGGCGCGGCCGGATCGGATTCCACCGCGCTGGCGAGAGCGTGGCGAAGCGCCTGTTCCTTGGCATCTGTGAGGGACGTCTTCAACACGACACCGCCAAAGTCGCTGATCTGCTCGACCACCTTGTCCGCCGTCATTTCCTTGATAAGCACAAATAAGGCGGCGTCACCGGGACGAATGCTTTCGGCGAGTTGCTTCATGAACTTGTCATTGATGCCGAAGTCCGTAAGCGCACCTCCCAGCGCGCCTCCCGCCGCTCCCACAGCCGCGCCAAGAAGCGGATCACCGCACCGGACGCCGTCGTATTGACGACCTGATGCAACTGGACCAGACCATCGGCGGATTCGGTGGCGATGACCGCGTCCGCGAGTTTGATTAGGGTCCAGACTCAATTTAACCAGAAGTAGAGAAGAGCGACAAGGCAAACGGCACTGAGGAAGTTGTTGGCGCATTTGTCGTAGCGTGTCGCGATTCG
>JBOHJQ010000069.1:0-20128 GCA_050728655.1 Methylocella sp. | reverse complement strand
CAATTGAGGTTGCCGCGCAGGGTATTGATTTCGCCGTTATGCGCGACGAGACGATAGGGATGCGCCAGCGACCAGGTTGGAAACGTGTTGGTCGAAAAGCGCTGGTGCACAAGCGAAAGCGCCGATTCGAACAAAGGGTCGGCGAGGTCCTTGAAATATTTGCCGAGCTTCGTCGCGAGCAGCAGGCCTTTGTAGACGATGGTGCGCGACGAAAGCGACACCGGATAGAAGCCGGCGGTGCGCGGGTCGGCCAAATGGTAGACCGCGTTCGAAATCGTCTTCCGCAAAATAAAAAGCCGCCGCTCGAACACGGTCTGGTTCTCGATATGAGGGCCGCACTTTATAAAAATCTGGCGGCTAACAGGTTCGGCCGCCCTAACGCTCACGCCGAGACAAGAAGAATCGACCGGGGTGTCGCGCCAACCGAGAGTGATCTGTCCTTCCGCGGCGACCATTCCTTCAACAATGTCTTCGACGATCCGGCGGCCCTCCCTATCGCGCGGCAAGAACAGCGCGCCGACGGCATATTCGCCGGCCGCCGGCAGGACGAAACCGAGCTCGGCTGCCTGGTTGGCAAAAAAGCGATGCGGGATTTGAACCAGCATGCCGCAGCCATCGCCCGCCTCCGGATCGGCGCCGACCGCGCCGCGATGGTCGAGATTGCGCAGAATCTCGAGACCCATGGCGATCAATTCGTGCGACTTGCGATTACGCATGTCCGCGACGAAACCGACCCCGCACGCGTCATGCTCCTTGCCGGGCGAATAAAGGCCTTGCGCGGCCGGCAGGGCGGGATCTCGCCAGAGCTGGCCAGAAAAGATCGGGTCCGTCATCTCTCATCCTCCATAAGAGAGAACCGCGCAAACACTACCGCCGGAGGAATGCCTCCGCGCCCTATCGAAGCACGCCTGATGATCCTAGCACATCTGGCAAGAACCGAGCCACACCGGTTTGCAAGGGCCTCGTATCGGCCCACGCCAGCGCGCGGCTTCAGCTAGGGATTTGCATCAAATCCGGGCGACGGGCACCGCCCCAGGCGTTGTCCCAGCCCAAATAGTCAGTAACGGTGTCCTAAGGTTTTAAGATTGCAGATTTTTGAGCATTTCACAAGCATCGAAAATTTTCGGTAGTGTCTCAATTTGAAATCTGGAGTAGCGTTTCAGTTTGAATTGCAGCGTCCGGCCAGGGAGCGGAGGCACAATAAAGAACCGGCTCACGGCCCCCGGCGCAATCCCGGCGGTAGCTTCCACATCGTCGCCGGGAGGTCTTTGTCCCTTTGGGAGAACTGCCAAAGGTGTCCCTCAATATCTTTCGTTCGATAGATCCTACCGCCCCAAAACCCGTCCTCCAGTCCGGAAACTATGACGGCGCCGGCGGCTTCGGCGGTCATAAAGTGGCTATCGATATTGGCAACGTAGACCTTTAGCGATTGGCTCATGCCTCCGAGGGCGCCGGGACTGGTGACGTCATGGCCGCCCGACGTCGTGAGGATTATCAAGCTATCGCCCACGTCCATCCAAGCTCGACAACCGCCGTCCCATGTCAGGCGCGCCTCTGATCGCTCCTTGAAGCCGTACGCACGTGTGAGCCAATCCACGGCAACTGGGACATCCTGATAGGGCAGAATTGGCACCAACGCAGGCGATTTCCAAAGGTCAACTGCCATCGCATTGCTCCCTGGGATCAGGGCGTCTCGCGCTCAGTTGTCCGTAAATCATAAGCGCATTGTTGAAGCGATCAATGTGTCCGCTAGTGGCGCATCGCCGAAATTCAAACTGATACACTACCAAATTTTCTGTTCGGTAGCACGTGATATGTCCGGTTTAGGTAGCGCACGATCACTTTTGTAAATTTCATTCCTTTGGGGGGTGGAATGCACCGGACAGACCACCTGCCACCTGGACCGGACAAATCATGTGCTACGTGCACTGCTACCGCCCTCCGCTTGCGCCGGCGGCTCGCCGCACTATAGTGGGCACCGTTCGCGGATATCCGCATCGCCGAAAGGTTAACAGGACCACGCCGACGTGCGAATGCGGACTGCGGAGGGGTGGCCGAGTGGTTGAAGGCGCACGCCTGGAAAGTGTGTATGCGGGAAACCGTATCGCGGGTTCGAATCCCGCTCCCTCCGCCAGACTCCGCCAGAGCGCGCTGTAGTATCCGGCGACGGCCGGCACCACGATCGACCGGCACAGTTATCGGGCTCGACCGGCGGCGGCGAGCTTGCTAATGTGCCGGCATGATTGTTCGTCCTGAAGAGCCGGCTGATTTTTCGGCTATCCGCGTCATCGTTGAATCAGCCTTCCCGACATCGGCGGAAGCCCAACTTGTCGACCGGTTGAGAGCCGATGGCGACGCCGAAATGTCGCTGGTCGCTGTTGATAGCGAGATTGTCGTCGGGCACGTCCTGTTTTCTCGAATGGCGGCTGGGTTGCGCGCTCTAGGACTCGGGCCTGTGGCGGTTCTGCCTGCTCGGCAATGTTCAGGCGTTGGCAGCCTTCTGATCAGAAAGGGCTTGGCGCGAGCAAAGGCTGATAAGTGGGACATCGTTTTTGTCCTCGGCAATCCGGCCTACTATCGACGGTTCGGTTTCGATCCCGCGCTCGCCAGCGGTTTCATCTCGCCCTACGCAGGTCCGCACCTTATGGCGTTGGGCCTCGCGCAACCGTTGCCGACGTTATCCGGCAAGATTGACTACGCGCCCGCCTTTGCTGCTTTAGGATAGCCCTGCCTAACCGACATCATCCACGTTGCGGTCCGTCAGAGTGCTATAGCGTAGATATAGTGCCCATCTTTATCGAGCGCGGCCCGCCATCTATTGTCTATTTGAAGGCCACGATAGAATGCCCGGCCTAGCTGGCTCTTCGCAAACCGGACAGAAGATTTCGCGTGAAGCATTTTGCTACGCGCGCGAAATCATGTGGCCAGAGCCTACTCAGCTGCCTTGAAGCCCATCTCAGCAGGCGTAAAAATCCCGGCGGCGGAAGGCCGCATCTCGATATGGCGCTTGTGGAACCGCGCGAGACTCGCGCGGTGCCCAATCGAAACAATCGTCGTGCCGGGGAGTGTTTTGGCGAGAATTTCGTAGATTTCGGCTTCCATCGCTTCGTCCATCGCCGACGTCGCTTCGTCGAGGAACAGCCAATCGGGCTTGGCCAATATCGCGCGAGCAATCGCCAGGCGCTGCTGCTCGCCGCCGGAGAGGCGTTGCGACCAATTATCCTCGACATCGAGTTCGCCGGTGAGATCGCCGAGTTGCGCGGCACGTAGCCCCTCAAGGATCGCCCCGCCGTCGTACCGATCGGGGTTCGCGGGATAGGTCACGGCCGCGCGTAAGGTCCCGATCGGAATGTAGGGCCGTTGCGGCAGCAGCAAAATGCTTGCGTCCGCGGGCAGAGTGATCGCACCATCGGCATAAGGCCATATGCCGGAGATCGCCCGAAAAAAAGTCGATTTGCCGGAACCGGAGGGGCCGGTCAGAACCACCGGCTCGGCTTCGGCAAGCCGCAGGCTCGCGCCTTCGACAATCGCGCGGCCGTCTGGGACACGCAAATTCAGCGTCTCGATGTCGAGAGTTTTCCGCGCCGTGTCGGCGCTCGCTTTTGGTGAAAAGCCCGGCGTCTTCGCGTTCTCGATCGCGCGCTCGAACGACGTCAAGCGGTCGAGCACGGCTTTGAACTCGGCGAGGGAAACATAGTAGGTGACGAAAAAGTTCAAGGCCGCGTCGACGCTGCCAAATGCTCTCGCCGTCTGCGTCATGATGCCAAGCGTGATCTTGCCCGCGAAATAGAAGGGCGCGGCGACGACGAAGGGAATGATCGGGCTGAGCTGGCCGTAGGACGCCGTGAATGCGGTCAGGTTTTTGCGGCAGTAGATAATTTCGAAATAGTTCTTGACGATCCAGCTAAACCGTGACGTGAGCGAGGCCTTTTCCGCCGATTCGCCGGAGAGCAGCGCGACTTGCTCGGCGTATTCGCGCAATCTTGCTAGCGAAAAGCGGAAATCGGCTTCATAGCGCTGCCGCTCGAACGAAAGTTTAACGAGCGGGCGCCCGATCAAATGGGTAACGAGCGTGCCGACGCCGGCATAAATCAGAGCGACCCAGAACAGGAATCCAGGCACCGCGATCGTTGTATGGGGCAGGGTGAAGTTCGCCGAAAGATCCCACAGCAGGATCGCGAAGGAAACCAGCGAACTCAAATTCGAGATAAGCAAGATCGAAAAGGAGTAAATGCCGTAGCCGATCTGGCCGCCGTCGATGTAGCGGTTGATGTCCTCCGAGATGCGCTGATCCGGGTTGTCGGCGGCGCCGCCGGCAAGCGACATGCGATAATGGGTGTGCGCATCGAGCCAGCGGTTGACGTAATGGCCGGTGAGCCAGCGCCGCCAGCGAATGATGAGGGTGGATGTGACGACAAATTCGAGGACCAGCGTCGCGATGTATAAAAATGCCCAGGGCGTGAAGACAGTGATAAGCTGCGACCAGAATGCGGCCTCGTCCTTGTTCTGAATAGCGTTGAACCAATCGCGGTTAAAGAATGACAGCCGCAGCAGCATGCCGACTTGCGCCTGATTGATGATGACAAGCAGGACGACCATGGCGATGGCTACCCGCCGCTCGCGTGCGCCGAACGCGGGAAAGGGCCAGATCCGGGCGCGGGTCTCATCGCTGGCATCGAAATAGCGGTCGGCGATGCGGGTCATCGACCGCACGACCGGAATGAACGAGATCGCATGGACGAGGATGCCGAAGATCGCGACGGTGAGTGGCAGGCTCTCGGGAAGCTCGTAGTCTTCAAGCGAAGCCGGCCAAAGCCCGGCCTGGGCGACGAGAAAGACCGCGCCGAAGATCACGGTCTCGGCCGCGAATATCGCCGCGAAGATTTGCAAGAAAGTCGAGATCGCCCGCGAGCGGTAGGTGGTGACGGCGCAAAGAAACCCCGCCCCCGCGAGCAACAGCACGATATGGTCGCCGGTGATCAAGCTGACGGCGGCGGCGGCGGCCGAGAAAAGGCCCACGAGGACGGCAAGGATAGGCATGGATTACCTTTTGTTATCAGAAACCTGAGCCAATATCCGCAAGTTCTTTATGAGGGAGACTGAATGCGGGGCGGCGGCGCGCCTTGTCGACCCGTTGGCGGGCCGGCTCCAGGATCCGTGAAGGGGAGACATTTTGGCCCTTTGTTTGTCGCGTCGTCGAACCGGAAATCTTGTCGAGACCAAGCTTCAGGTTCGATCCCCTTTATCCGGCTCTGCTTTGGCCGCAACGCCATTCACCGATGCACAAAGGACCGGCGATGGTTTGAAGGTGAGAACACGCCGTGGCGTGATCGGCACTTCCATGCCGGTACGCGGATTGCGTCCAATGCGTTCGCGTTTGGCCCGCACCAAAAACAGGCCAAAGGAGCGCAGCTTCACAATTTCGCCGCGCACCAGCACATCGGTCATCTCTTCCAGCGTCATTTCGAAAATTTGCTTGGCCTGGGCGCGCGAAAGGGTGGGACACGAAGCGTAGACGGCGTCCAGGAGATCTGCCCGCGTCGCGGTTTTCCGGTTGGCGGCCATGTCCGGCGGCGGCTCGGACGCTCCACGCATCTGGTTGTTTCTCCCCCTGAAGCCGCTCTCGTTGATGGCGATATTAGAGCATTTTGCGGGCGGGGGGAAACCGGTGCGGCAAGGCTTTGCAAAAATAATGGTTGGGGGCAATTCGCGTCCCTCGGGCAGGTCCCGGAAAGGTTGGCGGACGGTTCCGGGATCTGCCCCAACTTATTGATTTTGCACAATTCCTTTTCGATTGCGTGATTCCAAATGATCGGGAACCGCCGCCACGGACGGGCCGTCCGTCGCGACGAAAAAGGCCCCGGAGTTCGGGGCCTTTCGAGCAAAATCAAAGCTGCAAGCGATCGGCTTAGAAATCCATTCCGCCGCCGCCCATGCCGCCCATCCCGCCGCCTGGCATGCCGGGAGACTCCTTCTTCGGCGCATCGACGACGATCGCCTCGGTGGTGATGACGAGGCCGGCAACGGAGGCCGCATCCTGCAACGCGGTGCGCACGACCTTGGTCGGGTCGATGATGCCGAGCTTCATCAAATCGCCATACGCGCCGTTTTGGGCATCATACCCGTGGGCATAGGACGCATTCTCGACCAGCTTGCCGACGACAACCGCGCCGTCGTCGCCGGAATTGTCGACGATCTGTCTGGCCGGTGTCTGGATCGCTTTGCGGACGATGTCGATGCCGGTCTTCTGATCGGGATTTTCGACCTTCAGGTTTTCGAGGGCCTTGATGGAACGCAGTAACGCGACGCCGCCGCCCGGCAACACGCCTTCCTCGACGGCCGCGCGGGTTGCGTTGAGCGCGTCGTCGACGAGGTCTTTCTTTTCCTTCACTTCGACTTCTGACGCGCCGCCGACGCGGATCACCGCGACCCCGCCGGCGAGCTTGGCCAGACGCTCCTGAAGCTTTTCACGGTCGTAGTCCGAGGTGGTGTCTTCGATCTGCGATTTGATCTGGCCGATCCGGGCCTCGATGTCCTTCTTTTCGCCGGCGCCGTCGATGATCGTGGTCGCTTCCTTGTCGATGCGAACCCGCTTGGCGCGGCCGAGCATCGGCAGGGTTACGTTTTCGAGCTTGATGCCGAGTTCTTCCGATATCAGTTGTCCGGAGGTGAGGATCGAGATGTCTTCGAGCATGGCCTTGCGGCGGTCGCCGAAGCCCGGCGCCTTGACGGCCGCGACCTTCAGCCCGCCGCGCAGTTTGTTGACGACCAGCGTGGCAAGCGCCTCGCCCTCGATGTCCTCGGCAATGATGACGAGCGGCTTGCCGGCCTGGACGACGGATTCGAGAACCGGCAGCAGGGCCTGCAACGAAGACAGTTTCTTTTCATGGACAAGAATGTAGGGGTCTTCCAACTCGGCGATCATCTTCTCGGCGTTGGTGATGAAATAGGGCGAGAGATAGCCGCGGTCGAACTGCATGCCTTCGACGACGTCGAGTTCGGTCTCGAGGCTCTTTGCCTCCTCGACCGTAATCACGCCCTCGTTGCCGACCTTCTGCATCGCGGTCGCGATCATTTCGCCGATCGATTTGTCGCCGTTGGCCGAAATGGTGCCGACCTGGGCGATCTCCTCGTTCGATGTGACCTTTTTCGAATTGGTCTTGAGATCGGCCACGATGGCGTTGACCGCGAGATCGATGCCGCGCTTGAGATCCATCGGGTTGAGGCCGGCCGCGACCGCCTTGGTGCCTTCCCTGACGATCGAGGCGGCGAGAATGACCGCCGTGGTGGTCCCATCGCCGGCCGCGTCATTTTGCTTGGACGCGACTTCGCGCATGAGCTGTACGCCCAGATTCTCGAATTTATCGGAAACTTCGATCTCTTTCGCGACCGTCACGCCGTCCTTGGTAATCCTTGGCGCGCCGAAGGATTTCTCCATGACGACATTGCGGCCTTTCGGGCCAAGCGTTACCTTGATCGCGTTGTTGAGAATATCGACGCCGCGCAACATGCGATCGCGGGCATCGGACGAGAAACGGATCTCTTTGGCTGCCATGTTGAAACTCCTGAACCGGGTTCTTTGAGAACATTGGGTGAAGGGCTTTTGCCGGGCTCAGGCGACGACGCCCAGAATGTCGCTCTCCTTCATGATGAGGAGCTCCTGCCCGTCGATCTTGACTTCGGTGCCCGACCATTTGCCGAACAGAATCTTGTCGCCGGACTTGACATCGAGCGGTGTGAGTTTGCCGCTTTCATCGCGGCCACCTGGCCCTACGGCGATGATCTCGCCTTCCTGGGGCTTCTCCTTGGCGGTATCGGGGATGATGATCCCGCCCTTCGTCTTTTCCTCGCCTTCGAGACGTCTGACCACGACGCGGTCGTGCAATGGACGAAAGCTCATGTCTTTTGGTTCCCTTCTGCGCCGCTGGCGGCGCACCCTTTGTCACGCGGGAGACGCCTTGCCAAGCTTGCGGCTGATTGCAAACTGCGCTTTGCTAGCACTCAATGGACATGAGTGCTAGCAGGCGCCGTTTATCTAGAAGACCCGCAGGGAGTTGTCAAGCGGCGCCCGGCCGCCGGTTTGAATCTGCCTCAATGCAAGGTAATCGCCGGGCACCCCCGCGCCGTGTCCGCGCCCGAGCAAGGATTTTATCCTTTCAAATACAATGTTGGGTTCACGCACACATCAGGGCAAGCCGAGCGCCACGAAACGCACTTCTCCTTGACCATTGGCCACGAGCAGCAAGGCCGATTTCTTGCCGCCGCTCTTCAGCGCCCGGATTTTCTTGGCAATGTCGGCGGGCTCCTTGACCGGCTCCTGGTTGATTTCCATGACGACATCGCCGGCTTGGACATGTTTGTCCGCCGCGGCGGAGTCCGGATCGACGCCGGTTATGACGACTCCGGCGGCGACATTGTTCTTGATGGAGAATTTTTGCCGTAAATCGTCCGTGAGGCTCGAAAATTCCATTCCCAACGCCTTTTCGACAGGGCCGGCGATCGCCTGCTTTCCCGCCTCGCCGTGCTTGGCTCCGAGCGAAGCCTGCTTGTCATTGTCTTCCAACCGGCCGAGCTTGATTGTCTTGGTGATCGGCTTGCCTTGGCGGATAACGACGATTTCGACATCCTTGCCGACCGGCGCCGCGGCGACGATCTTTGGCAGGTCACGCGACTCCTTGATCTCGATCCCATCGAATTTGACGATGACGTCCCCGGCCTTGAGGCCCGCCGCCTTGGCTGGCCCCTTGTCGTCGGTTCCGGCGACGAGCGCGCCGCGCACCTGGCCGAGATTGAGGCTTTCGGCGATCGTATCATCGACGTTCTGAATGTGCACGCCAAGCCAGCCGCGCCGCGTCTCGCCAAACTTCTCCAATTGATCGATGACCGGAATAACCGTCGCGGCGGGGGTGGCGAAACCGATCCCGATCGAGCCGCCGCTCGGCGACAGGATCGCCGTGTTGATCCCGATCACCTCGCCCGCCATGTTGAACAAGGGTCCACCCGAATTGCCTTTGTTGATCGCTGCGTCGGTCTGAAAATAATTGTCGTAGGGACCCGAATCGATGTTGCGATGACGGGCCGAGATGATGCCCGCGGTAACCGTGCCGCCAAGCCCAAAGGGGTTGCCGACGGCGACCACCCAATCGCCCACGCGCATCTTCTCGCTGTCGCCGAATTTCACCGCCTTGAGCGGCTTGTCCGGCTTCACCCGAAGCACCGCGACATCGACCTTTTCATCCTTGCCAACCACTTCGGCCTTCAGTTTCTGACCGTCGGTGAAAATGACCGTTACTTCATTGGCGTCGGCGACGACGTGATTGTTGGTGATGACAACCCCCGATGGATCGACGACGAAGCCGGAGCCGAGCGAATTCGATTTGCGTTGACGTTGCTTTTGATCTTGCCGGTCATTGCCGCCCGGCTGGTGGCGCCGGAAGAACTCCTCGAAAAGATCGTCGAAGGGCGTGCCCGGCTCCAATTGTGGCGTATTCTCGGCGCGCTTGTCGTCCATGGTCTGCGTCGCCGATATATTCACGACGGCATCGCTGACCGCGTCCGCGAGATCGGCGAGGGACTCAGGTCCCCTCGCGAAGGCCGGGCCGGTGATGGGTCCGAGGCTTCCGGCGGCCAAGACGAGCGCGCAACCGAAGATCAATGCAGCGCGGGGCTGGCGCCGCCGTCGCCGCGCGTCCCAAGCGAAGTGTTCCACGCCGCGAAATTCCGGGAATAAACCCATGCAAACAAACTCCTTCAAGCGGCCGCGGATTGCGGCCGGCGGCCGCGCGAAGTCTCCCACCTGCCCCGCGCGGTTGTCCGTCCAACCCGGCTTCTACTCCTTATCGTCAGGAAACTCATTCGTCTTTTTCGCGAGCACCCTAATCGCTTCGTCCACGCTGCGAAAGAAATGGTCCCGCTGCACGGCATCGGTGATTCCCAAACGCTCGAAAGCTTCCCCTGCGCGCACCGATTCGAGGCGGGCAACGGCGAAGCGGATTTTCGATTGCGCGCAAAATTCGATGAATTCAATGAGAATTTGCGCGGCGGTAAAATCGATTTCGACGACGCTGCTTGCCTCCAGAACGATGAGATCGAGCGGTGCAGGGCTTTGCCGCACGGCGCGCCGCGCGCCGTCTTGAAACTTATAGGCATTCAGGAAGGAAAGCGGCGCTTGGAAGGCAACGACCAGCACGCCCTCGATCGTCTCGCCCTTGAGATCGCGCCCCGGCGGCCACCAAATCGAGGTTCCCGGAACCCTTTCGAAGGTGATGAGACGAGCGCGGGTCGTCGACCATATGCCGTGTAGCAACGAAAGCACGATGCCGATCGCAACGCCTGTTCCCACGGGGAGGACGACGATCGCGGTCACGGTCGCAAGGATCAGCATGAACTCGCCGAAAGCGTGCCGGAAAATCGTGATGATTTCCCCCGCGCGCACGATCCGCGTCGCGACGAAGATTAGAATGCCCGCGAGCGCCGCTAACGGCACGTGCGCGAGAAGCGTGGTACCGAAACCGGCAAGGGCAAGGATAAGCGCGGCAGCGGCAAGCCCCGCGAGCTTGCTGCGTCCTCCCGTCTCGGCGACAATCTCGGTCAATGGTGGGCTGGCGTTGACGGGAAAGGCGCCGAACAGGCCGGCCATCAAATTTGCCGCGCCAACGCCGATAAAGTCGCGATTGATAGTGGGTCCGGTCCCCGGAGCGGGAACGAACGAACGCGTCGTCGCCGCGGTTTGCACCATGACGATGGCCGCGACGACGAAGACGAGCGGGGCGGCTTGAAGCAGGTTCGCGGATGCGATCGCGGGGAGGTGCGGACGCGGGAACGCGCCTGGGAATTGACCGAGAACTGCTACGCCATCGCGCTCTAGATCAAACCAATAGACGGCTGCGGCTGCCGCCGTGATGCCCAGAAGCGCGCCTGGAATGCGCGGGCTGATCCATTCCGCGCAAACGGTCGCGGCGAAGACAGCGAGCCCCAGCAAGAGCGAAACAGGATTGCTCTCTCCTAGTTTGCCCGCGATCGTGAAGACGCCCTGTAGCAAGCTGCCTCCGGGAGGTGCTATTCCAAGAAGAAAAGGCAGCTGGGAGACAACAATATGACAGGCGATGCCGGCCAGGAACCCGATTGTAACCGGCCTCGATACGAGGTCGGCGATCCAGCCGAGCCGGAATAAGCCGCAGCAGACAAGAATTACCCCGGCCATGAGCGCGAAGCTTGCGGTAAGCGCAAAATAGTCAGGGCTTCCGGTGGCGGCCAAGGTCGCAAGGCCACCGGCAAAAATCGGAGCGATCGTCGAATCCGAGCATGCCGCAACGAAACGATTCGCCCCGAATGCGGCAAACCCGATCGACCCGGCCGCGAAAGCGATCAAGCCCGCCGCCGGTGGAAAGCCGGCAAGCTGCGCCGTCGCCAGCTGCGAGGGAATGGCGACGGCGGCGAGCGCCAGCCCAGCGGCAAGGTCCTGGCGCAAATCACCTGCCAGATAGCGGCCGCCAGCCCGGATGAAATCACTTGCTCGCAAGGCCCGCCTTCGTGCCGATCGCGGCCTTTAGTTGCGCATGGTCATGCCTCGTTTGTGCGGCATAGATCATTGCAAATGACGCAAGCGCGTCGTCGAGCACTTCCGATTTTCCCATATAGCCGGCGAGCAGGGCAGGGTCGCCGCTGCGCGCATGCGCCCGGGCAAGCGTCCGGCCGCAAAGGTTCGCATAGGCATCGAGCGCCTTGCCTTCGATGACCTCGCCGATAGAACCGAGGTGGCGATTCTTGAGTTGACGAACGTAAAACTGCCGGTCGGTTTGTGGGTCTTCGGTAAAGCCCAAAAAAATATCGCTCGCGGCCTGCATCGCGCGCTGCCCCTCGACGACGCGGCATCCTTGGTGGACCAGGCCTGGCGGGGGCGCGGCGATCTTTTCGAGAACTGACGCCAGCGCCTGCTTGACCTGCAGAAACAACGGCTCGCCATCCGCCGTCATGAAAAGCCCGATCGCGCAAAACGTCCCGACGCTGCCGACTCCGACCACCTTGAAGGCGATGTCGGCCAGCGCGTAGTGATCGATGAGCTCCCGCCGTTCAGGAAGGAGCGACCCTTGGTAGCCAGTAAACGCGGAATGGGCGTGAATCTTATAGCCCTTGGTGGTCTCGGTATTGAAATGATAGATCAGGGGCGGCCGATCCTCGATATGCGCGGCGTGCGCGCTCGCCGTCGCGAGATGTGGAAAATTACCATCGTCGGCCAGCGCCTTTTTTGCCTTCACCAACGCCGACAGGATTTTCTCGCGCAGTTTCGCTTCGGCGATACGCCTGACCTCGCGGTGGACGTCCATGCGCGTGCACCAGACTTCGAGCGGCGTCTTCGCGGCAAGTTCGAGGATGAATTCGCGATAGGACTTCGCAGTGGCCCGGGCAAGGTTGCGCGCCCTCTTGTCCGGCATGCTTGCATCGAGAGCGGCCACCGCTACGCTCGCCGCGAGCCGTTTCAAGTCCAGCGTGAAATCGACGCCGGGCAAGGTCTCATCGAAATCGTTGATGTCGAAAAGGACGCGTTCTTCCGGCGTGTTGAAAGCCCCGAAATTTAGCAAATGGCAGTCGCCGCAGGCCTGCACATGGGCGCTGAGCGGGGGAAGAGTCGCGAGATCATGCGCCATCACCGCGGCGGCGCCGCGCAGGAAGGTGAAGGGCGACTCCAACATGCGCTCATAGCGAATCGGCAAAAGTTCCGGAATGCGCGCGCCATCGGTCTCGGCGAGAATGGCGACCGGGTCGCGGCCGGATGCCGGCGGGCAATCGGCATGGGTTTCGCGCGCCACGCGCTTGCGCAGCGCCCGGCCGGCGTCGAAGCGTTCCGCCCGCGGCGAATTCTTGGCCGGAATGCCGTTCAGACGCGGATGTCGCATGGCGGGGCTCCAAAACGAAGGTTTGAAAGGCAAGGTAAAGCATTTTGCACGGCCGTGGAAATTTGTGAAGACTCGGTAGTCGAGCAGCCGTCACTGACGAACGCCGTCTGAATGACGCCGGCGCGCCAAGAGCGGAATTCGACGTTCGAGACGACTAAGCACGGGGAGGCCTGCCCGAGCACGCGCGGCGCCCAGTGCCTTCGCGGAACCGTGCGCCGGCACGCGCAACCGGTTGCCGCCTATTCGCATCCCCCAAAGCGCTTTTGTTAAACTTAGATTCAAAGTCGCGAGGTCCATTTGCCGCGTTTTTTAGAACCCTTGCGTAGGATCAGATGGCCGTTGGGCGGCCGGCTTTGACCCGCAGTGAGGTTCCATGTACGCGGTTTTTACTTGTACTGTCTACGAACATGACTTGCGGCTCGTCGGCTTGGCGGCCGTTATATGCACGTTAGCCTCGTTTACGGCCATCAGCCTGCTCCACCATGTGCGCAGGTCCAGCGGAAGTATGCGGTGGAGATGGCTCGCTGTTTCCGCGACTACGACTGGCTTTGGAATCTGGGCCACGCATTTCATTGCCATGTTGGCATTTTCGCCCGGAATTCCGACCGCCTACAACATCGCACTCACCGCGCTCTCGCTGGTTGCCGCAATCTTGCTGACCGGAGCGGGTTTGGCCGTCGCGGTAGAGTCGATTGCGGGTGCGGGCGCCCGGCTTGGCGGCGCCATGGTCGGCGGCGGCATTGCGGCGATGCACTACACCGGAATGGCGGCGTTTGAAATCCCGGGGCACATCGTTTGGGATCCGGTCCTAGTGGCGGTATCGATTGCACTGGGCGCGCTCCTTGGCGCCCCCGCGCTGGCGATCGGTTTGCGTGGGAACTCCGTGAAATGGAAAATCCTTGGCGCATTATTGTTGACCGCGGCGATCTGCAGTCACCACTTCACAGCGATGGGCGCGGCCACGATCATTTTCGATCCGACGATTGCACTCTCCGCGACAGCGGTGCCGTCGGGTTTGCTCGCGATTGCCGTGGCATGTGCAAGCTTTGTCATCGTTGTTCTCGCGCTTGCGGGCGTCGCGATCGAGATGCGCGATCGCGGGCGCGAGCTTGAGACCGCCCGAATGCGCGGCGTTGCCAACGCAACTTTCGAGGGGCTCTTGATTTGCGAAGGCAACACCATTGTTACGGTCAACAACAATTTTGCATCTCTCATCGGCTGCTCCGCGGACACCGTGGTTGGCACGGAACTTGAACAATATTTTGCCGGTACGGACATCTGCCTCGACGTCTTCGAGCGCCCGAACCAGTCTATCGAGGCCGTCTTGGTTCACGGCGACGGCTCGAAAATACCGGTCGAACTCATCCAGCGATCCATTGATTTCGGCGGAACGCCGCATCGCGCTGTTGCGGTTCGTGATCTTCGGGCGCGCAAGGAGGCGGAAAAGAATATTCGCTTTCTGGCCCACCACGACGCGCTCACCGGACTTCCCAATCGCGGCAGTTTCAACAAGAAGTTGGATCAGGAGATTAACGCGGCGCTGGCGGCGGGATCGCGACTTGCCGTCTTGTGCCTCGATCTCGACCGGTTCAAGGAGATCAACGATTTATTTGGCCACGCGGCGGGCGACCGGGTGCTTCAGACTGTCGCCAACCGCGGCACTGGAGTGTTGGATGAAAGCCAAATGTTGGCGCGACTGAGCGGCGATGAGTTTGCCATCATAGTGCCGCACCTTTCCCATCCGACCACCGCCGGCCGCATCGCTGAGTCGATCCTGGAAGCCCTGCAAACCGCGCGCGAGAGCAAGGAAACCGTCGGGTCCATCGCGGGCTCCATTGGAATTGCCATTTGTCCGAATGATGCGACTGACCGGCATGCCCTGCTCTCGCACGCCGACACCGCGCTCTACCGTGCCAAAAATGAAGGCAGGGCCACCTATCGCTACTTCGAATCATCGATGGGCGCCGAACTTCACGAGCGTCGCCTTCTGGAACACGACCTGCGCAATGCGATCTTCGGTGGCGAGTTGAGGCTCGTTTTCCAGCCCCAGACAGACATCCGCACCGGCGAGGTCGTGGGCTTTGAGGCCTTGCTGCGCTGGAAGCACCCTACCCGCGGGGACGTTTCACCAGAAAAGTTCATTCCCATCGCCGAAGATACCGGCGTCATTCTTCAGATCGGGGAGTGGGTGCTGCGGACAGCTTGCCGCGAGGCAAAAACCTGGATCCCACCATTGACCGTCGCGGTAAATGTTTCGGCCGTGCAAATCCACAATGCGAACTTCGCCCATGCAATTCATGAGATTCTCTTCGAGACTGGCCTCACCCCGGCGCGGCTGGAACTGGAGATCACCGAAACCTCGCTCGTCCGCGACTTGAGCCGCGCGCTGGCGACGCTCCGGAAAATCAAGATGTTGGGTGTTCGGATAGCCATGGACGACTTCGGCACGGGCTACTCGTCGCTCTCGAACCTGCGCGCCTTTCCATTCGATAAGATCAAGATCGATCGCTCCTTCATCAAAGCGGTCGACAACAAGGGCCAAGGCGCCGAGATTGTGCGTTTGATACTCGGGCTCGGCCGGGCGCTCAGCCTTCCCGTGCTCGCGGAAGGCATCGAAACAAACGCCGAGCTTGACTTTCTGCAGAGCGAATTTTGCGACCAGGCGCAAGGCTACCTGTTGGGAAGGCCCGAGGAGATCGAGACGTACCGTCAGCAGACCCTTGGGAGCGAGGCCACCGGCGAACGGCCCGCCGTGATCCACCTTGCGGCCAAAGCGTTCGGGTAACTGCTGATCACATCGCGACTTGTCCGCTACGGGCCAACTCCCCTCTCGAGAATTCTGAGCCGAACTTCCGCCAAAAGATGTTCCGGAAAAGTTGATCGACTTTTTCGATTCTGACATGCTCCAACTCGTTGCGAAGCACACCAATCCAAGCCTGAAGCTAGCTCGCCACGAGCGTTACGATCCGGATCAGCACAAGACCGGCCGCGAGCGCGAGATATGTGCGCAGGACAAACATCCAGGTCTTTACCGCAATTGACAGGCGCGGCGGAGGCATTTTGCTGAGCGGGGGCATGCGCCAAGTTCCGCGCGACGCTAGATCCACCGACGCGATTGCCGTCCGGCGGTCCTTTTTCCCGGCCACCAAAACACCCGGCGCGACGACAACGCCGAGGATGCCGCCGCCTCCAAGAATGGAGAAAATGACCTTTTCGCTTGTCGCCTCCGGGAACATGACAGAGGCGGTGAGAATGATCGACAACATCAGAAGAACCGCAATAACGCCGCCGGTGAATAGGTTGAGCCAACGGGTGTTGACCCATGGACCGAGCACCGCCTTGTCGTTGCACAGCAGCAGCAGGAACACCGTGGCGCTAGGCAACAACACGCCGGCGAGCGTCTGCACCGCATTGGTCAAGAGCCCGAGCGGCGCGCTGGGCGTCAGGACGATCCCCGCGGCAACCACGATCAAGCCGCAATAGACAGCATAAAAACCCTTGGCGTCCGACGGCTTGCGATGCAGGGAGTGCTTCAGCGATAGCACATCGCCGATGGCATAGGCCGTCGACAGCGACACCGCCGAAGCGCCGATGATGCTGGCGTCGATAAGGGCAATCGCGAACATGACGCCCCCCGCCCGGCCGGCATATTTGCCTATTCCGCGCGCGACGCCAGCGGCGTCCACGAAATTGCCGAATTCCGGCGCGCCGGCGAAAGCCGCGGCCGCGATGGCCATCATTGCCACCGCGCCAATGATGACAAGCACGATGCCAAGCCAAAGGTCGGCCTTCTCATAGCCGATGAAACGCGGGGTGATGCGCTTGTCGATGACATAGCTCTGCTGAAAGAAGAGCTGCCAGGGCGCGATCGTCGTGCCGACGATGGCGACGATAAGCAGCATCACCTCGCTGAGCTTGCCGCCTTCCGGCAACCGCGGGACTATGAAGTCGCGCGCGATCTGCGCGATCGGCGGATGGACCATTAGGAGGACCGGCACGAGCAGGAGGCTGCCGAAGACGAGCACCATCGAGAAGCGCTCGAACCGGCGGAAGTCGCCGGTGCTTGCGGCGGCCATGATCAAGACCGCTGCGAGCGCCACGCCGGGTTCCTTGGCAACGCCGAGATAATCGAGCGCCAGGGCTATGCCGATGAACTCGGTGACGATGGTCAGCGCATTGAGGAGAAAAAGATCGATGACGCTGAAGGCGCCCCAGAACTTGCCGAAGCGTTCAAAGATGAGGCGGGCATGGCCGACCCCGGTCACCGCGCCGAGACGCAGGACCATCTCCTGATTCACATAAAGGACGGGAACCAGGAGAAGCAGCGTCCATAGGAGCGCGGTGCCATAATTTTGCCCGGCCTGGGTATAGGTGCCGAAGGCGCCGGCATCATTGTCGCCAACCATGACGATGAGACCTGGGCCGAGAATGGCGAGCAAAGTTTGGAGCCGGTGCTTCCAGCTTTCCCGGGGCCCGTGGTCGCCTTGCAAGATGGTGCCGAAGGCGCCGTGGATGTGGCCGGCATGTGCTTCGTCGAGAACGGCCGTGCGGGTGGCCGTCATATCCGCGATTGCATTCATGGCTCGCCTCCTAACCCGCGATCGGGCGCGGGTGAGCCATGGCGCCGTCAAACGGCGGGGACCTCCGCGCCCGCCTCGATTGCGGGATTTGTCTTGTGGCTAGGCTTATTCTGGAAACCCGCGTTCGTGTGGGACACAGCGAAAGCGGGGCAACTAGGGCCGTCGTTCAACGGATTCTCCTTGTTTCAAGCCGCAAGCCGCGGGGCGGAACAGCCGCGCGCGGCCCGAGGGGATTGGGCGAACCATCGTCGGGCGCCGATGGATTCCGGTTCGACAGGCGCCGCTGCGCGGGTATTGGCGGATGGGTCCAGCCAGAAAGCGGTCAATGCGCCGGTCATCGGGTCGATCCGCCACCTGCATTCGAGCGGCGCATGCAACCGGGGAAGGTGCCCGATGTTCGCGGCGGTAAAGTACGCCGTACCCGCGCGGGCGCTCGTATGGCGGCCGGCCCGGACAGGCGCGCGAGCGCGCTTGATAGCGGATGTAGCGAGGAGCTTTGGGAACATGGCTCACCTCCAACCGTCTTGCCGCGGCGGAGGGTGAGCGGGCGGGCGTGCCTTAGGCGGGGCCTGAACCTCTCACGCGAACGCCGCGTGTGTCTTCAATAGAAAACCTACTGCCCATTGTCCTTAACGGGGGTTGTGCGAGTCTGGACAAAACCAGGCCGCTGAAACTGAAATGCTCCTCGCGCCTTGATGTGTCAACCCTCAAATAGTCCTTTTCAATCGAATGTCCTTAACGAGTTCGCTCGGAAGGGCTATTTTCCGGCCAGTGTCGGCCAGAACCAGTTACACCAACACGCGCCGGCCATCCAACAGTCGCGCGGCACGGCCCTCGCGGGGGCGATGCGCCGGGGTTCGCGCCCGATCTCCAGGGTGGACCGCCGCGCATATGGTTCGGAGTTGAAGAAGAATCGATGCCGCCGCTATTCGATCCCGGGTTCCGGAACGACGCGCTCAATCTGATCATCGCGGTCCTGCTTGGCGGCGCCATCGGCTTCGAGCGGCAGTGGCGCCAGCGCCTCGCGGGATTGCGGACCAACACGCTGGTCTCGCTCGGTGCGGCGATTTTCGTCGTCTTCGAGAGCCAATTCGCCGATACGAGTCCGACGCGGGTCGCAGCGCAGGTCGTAACCGGCATCGGCTTTCTTGGCGCTGGGGTGATTTGGAAGGAAGGCGTCAACGTGCGCGGCCTGAACACGGCGGCGACGCTGTGGTGTTCCTGCGCCGTCGGACTGCTCGCCGGCGCCGGCCATTGGAGCCGCGCCATCCTCGCTGCCGGGCTCGTCGCCGGCGTCAACCTCGTGCTGCGGCCGCTGGTCAGATTGATCAATCGCCAGCCGCTCGAAACCGCCGAAATCGAAACGTCCTACATCGTGACCGTCATCTGCCGTGCGCACGAAGAGGCGCAAATCCGCGCGCTTCTGGTGCAAGGTTTTGGGGTCAGCGATCTGCATCTGCGCGAGCTCGAAAGCACCGATATCGAAGCCACCGACCGGGTCGCGGTGAATGCCACCCTCACCTCGGAAAAGCGGCGCGAGATCGCGCTTGAATATATCGTCGGGCGCCTGAGCCTCGAGCCGAGCGTGACCGCCGCGCGCTGGCGGACGGTGAACACGGTCGTTTGACGGAACCGGCCAAAACTTCGGGCATTTCGGCTCGAAGGGGCCACCGCACGGTTTGTTCAATATCGCAGCCTCAGCCGCCGCCATCATTGGCCAGCGTCTCCGCGCCATGGCTCTGTCTAGTCAAAGACGACCGCGGCAAAGATCGGTTGCAACGTTCTCTACCGGATAACAGGCCCCGGCATAGCGGTCTCTGTTCCGATCATATAATGCTTACCAAGGTGAGAAGAACGCGACCTTAAGTGTATTCGAGGGTCAACCCTCGCGATCGACGAACCGACATCGACCCGGCACTACAACGTGCGCTGAGAAAATCAGATCGCGACATGCCGGCCGATTTCGACGACGTCTTCGCTCGGAAGCCTGAAGAAGTCGGTGACATGCACGGCGTTGCGTTGCATCGCGGCGAAGAGCGCCTCCTCCCATTTGGCCAGACCCTTTCCATCCTCCCGGCGAACGATCGTTTCGTGGCCGACGTAATAGGTCACGTCGTCGAACGCGAGGGTGCAACCTTGCTCGCGGGCCTGCCTCAAAAGGGTCGGAATGTCTGGCCTCTCCATGAATCCATGGCGTGCCGTCGCGCGCCAGAAATTGGGAGCCACCTCAAGGAGCGCCAAGTGCTCAGACTCCTTGATCCACGGGATGGGTTCCGTCACAACTCTGAGCGCGAACAGCTGCTCGTGCAAGGCCCGGTTGTGCTTGACGTGCCAGACCATGAGCGGCGGGGTGGCGCCCAAGGTCCACGTGAGGAAGACCGCGGTGCCCGGAACACGCGGAATCTTGCGGGATTCGATCGAGCCCATGAATTCGCCGACCGGAACGAGCCGCTCGGTGAGACGCTGTGCGGCCGCCGTCGACCCACGATGCCAAATCAGCATGACGCCATAGACAAGGCTGGCCAGCAGCAGCGGAACGTATCCGCCGTCGGCGACCTTCACCAGATTCGCCAGGAAGAAGCTGGCATCGACGCAGAGAAAGGCGCCGGCGGCTGCCCCGCTCGCCCCCAGCCCCCAGCCCCAGATCTCGCG
>JBOHJQ010000068.1:0-20532 GCA_050728655.1 Methylocella sp. | reverse complement strand
AGCTGGTTCGTGCGACCAGCCGCCCCGGCTGCGAAACCCCGGCCATCTCCGCCGGGGCGGACGCGGCCTGTCGCGCCCTACGCCCACGCCGCAAACTGGCCTGGTTTTGCTCCGCCCAAATGGCCGGTTTTTGCTCCGCCGCTGACAACGGGGTGGTTCATCATAGAACTTTTGCAAGCCTGAGGAGTAGGCAAGCCCTAAACGGTACTGCGCCTCCGGGCGATTGAGGTCTGTCGCCTTTTGCAAAAACGGCATCGCTTCACGATGGTTTACAGGGAAGCCGATCCCATCGAAAAACATTACTGCCACCGCGGCTACCGTCTTGGGATCTCCAGACTCAGCGATTTTGCTGAACGTAGCTTTAGCATTAGAGGGGTCCGTTGATATCTACATTCCCGGTTCCCATGTCGGCACGATCAAGATGGAGACGCGGGATTTCCGATAAAATGCGGGTGTTACGGAAGGACAACGCGATCTCGGGACACAATGAGACTAGCTCTCCGGGCTTCGCCTGCCACCGGACCTTGGCGTAGCCCCGTTACGCGATCTTTGTCAATCACAGGCAAGGGCGTCCTTTGCCATGAATTGGATATATTACCGCAGGTTTTCAGCAAGGTATCTGCGTTAGACGGCGTTAGTGTCCTTTTCGCTGTGATGCCCGAGTAGCCGAGGCGCAATATCTGGATCTATTAGCGCTCGGTTTTCCAGAGGTCTGCCACTCCTATTGAGATACAGGAACCGCCAGTTCATCTGAATTCATGTGATCACGCCAAATGCTTAAAGGATGCCGCCACGTCGGCCGTAACGACGAGTTCTCAGTTTAAGGCGCTGATCTCGGGTTTATCGAAAATTGAATGTTCAAGATGTTTCAGCTCCCGACGCCGATCATCCTTTTCCCGTGCGGATTTATCCGGACGATTTCCGCCGTGTAGTGCTCGCCGGTCGGGAGCTGGCGTGTAGGCTGGAAACTGCATTTTACATTGGGCGATCCTCCCTTTTCTGCCGCGCAGTCGAGTTCTCTCGCCGGCGCGTGAGCTTTCCCCGATTTGGGGGGATTTTTGTGAAACCGAAAATTGAACTGACCTCGGTGATCCAAGCTTTGGCAGTCGCGGAGCATCGGAGCTTCCGCCGCGCGGCGGAGGCGCTTGGTGTTTGCCAATCCAGTGTCAGCAAGCGCGTGATCAAGCTTGAAAACGTGCTAGGTGTCGACCTGTTCGATCGTCATCATACCGGTGTCAAAGTCACGAATGCAGGTGCTCATTTCTTCGACCAGGTGAGAACAGCAATCGAAAATCTCGATTGCGCGGTGAAGGCGGCCGGCATGGCCGGACGCGTTGAACGAGGCAATCTGAAAGTCGGTATAATCTCGTCGCTTGCATCGGGATTCTTGCCCGAATTGCTGCGACGCTATTCCGCTCTGCATCCCGATATCGCTGTCAGCTTTGTGGAAGGGGCACCGCGTGAAAACCTGACACTTCTGCGTGCCGAACAGCTCGACATCGCCTTTGTCATGGGCGAGCCCGTTGCGCGTGATTGCGATGTCGTCAGGTTCTGGAGCGAGCGAATGTTCGTGGTTCTGCCGGAAACGCATAGGTTTTGCGCCAAGAATGCCGTCGCATGGGAAGATTTGCGGGGCGAGATATTCATTCTCAGCCAATCCGAGCCCGGTCTTGCGTTCCATGACTATGTCATTCGCCAATTGGCTGCGCTTGATCATCGGCCAGACGTCCGCCAGAGTCCGGTGGCGCGTGACACGCTTATGCACATGGTCGCGCTCGGACAAGGCATCAGCCTAACGAGCGAAGCAACTATCGCGATGCCCTTTCCGGATGTCGTTTTCCGCCCGATTGCTGGAAATTCGGATGTGCTGCCGTTCAGCGGCGTATGGCTGCTGCGCAATAGCAATCAGGCTTTGCGGCGGTTCATCAGTCTCGCCCGCACGCTCTCCAAGAACCGGAACGAAACCAACGAACCTGTGGCGAGGGCATCTGGCAAGAGGAAATGCCCACGTTAGTCCTTGGTGCGCTTTGCCTTTGCGAAGGCCCGATCGCTCGCCATGAAGCGCGTAACCATGGGCGGCACGAGTTTCACAGGATCGACCACAGCTTGCCCGGTTTCCTTGGCAAGCGCCTCGGCATAGGTGACAAGATCGCGGTGGACCGCGGCGGGAAGCTCGATGGTGAGCTTGACTGGCTTGTCGTCTGGCACGGCGGAGAGCTTCAATTTCGCCATGGCGCTGGTCCTCATCCTTGGTATTGCGCGAGCACGAGATCGCGATTGACGATGACCCGGACCGGGAAGCCAGGACGAATGGTGAGAGTCGGTTGGACATTGAGCTCGCGGCGCACGAGTTGCTGGCCGGTCTGGTTGATTGTGTCCTGGCTCCCGCGACGGAGCGCAGTGACGATGTCATTCTGGTTGCCCGTCGCACCTATCTCCGTGCCGACGCCAAGGAGTGTCGAGAGGGCCGCCGCTTTGAGGAGATTGCCCCAATGATAGTCGACATCGTCCTCGAGCCCCGCATAGCCCTGCGTGTCGGCGCCGGGCTGGCGTTCAAGCACGATCGATTTGCCATTCGGAAAAATAACCCGGTTCCAGACGAGAAGCACGCGAGACTGGCCGAAGGATACCTGGCTATCGTAAATGCCGATCAACTTTGAACCCTGCGGGACGAGCAGAAAGCGGCCCGTCGGGCTGTCATAGACGTTCTCGGTCACCTGTGCGGTGATCTGGCCCGGCAGGTCCGATTGGATGCCGGTTATCAAGGCTGCCGGGATGACGGTCCCGGCCTGCACGACATAGGACGAGGCAGGATTCTCAAGACGATCGGAACTAACGGTACGGCGATCGACCGGACCATTGAGGAAGGCGAGCTTGCGATCTTGCATATTCTGAAGGAAGTCGGGATCTAGCGGCAGCTTTTGGTCCGCCAAGAAAGATGCGGCTTGTGTGCCGCCCGCGGTTGCCGCCGCCGCAAGCGTCGGACCGATCTCCGGTCTTTCCCGCGCGCTCGTCGTCGAGAACAAATGGCTGGTGCGGGCGGCCTCGCTTTCCTGCGCGATGCGCTGTTCCGCCGTATCGAATCCCGACGCCGGTGGAACCGCGGAGTGGGCATTGAGCATGGGCCGGCCGAGATCGCCTGGCAAAGGCGGGCCAAGCCGCGGTACGCCTGTATAATCCTTCGGCAAGGCTGCAAGGCCATCGGCCGTCGTCTTATTGCTGGTATTGAAAAGTTCTTGGGCCGTTTGCTGACCGTGCCGGTTGCTGTCGAGCGCCCAGATGAGGGCACCCAGGATCGCGAGGCTCGCGACACCCGCGAGGCCGGCCAGCACTTTGCGAGAGAGGCGCATCACGCGCGGGCGCTCGGGCCGGAGACGAAAGTTTTCAGCGGAATTCCGCCGTGGGTTGTCGCCTTCCTCGCTCCCGTTGCCGGTCCCATCGCCGCTCACATTGTTGCTCGCATTGTCGCTCACCGCGGCCTCCCGTCGGTGCGGACGATGCGGACTTTTTGCTGCTTATCGCCACCGAGGCGGAGTTCGGCCGCCGCGAAAAGGCGATCGACGATGTAATAGTTTTGCCGGGCGCGATAATTGACGAGTTCGGCGCCGCCTTCCGGACTGAGGACAAAGAGCGGCGGCATTTCCCCCTGGGAGATGCCGCGCGGGAATTCGATATAGACCTTGGCGCCATCGTCAAAAACCTGGGTCGGCCGCCAGGGCGCATCATCGCCCTCAATCGCGTAGCGAAACCGCAGTCTCGAAACGTCGACGCCACTCTGGATCGGCGTGGCCGCTTCGGCCTCTGCGTTCTGCCGGCGCAGCGCTATGAGCTGGTCCTGGGGATATTGCCAGGAGACGGACGCCATATAGGTCTTTTCCGTCGATCGTAATTCGAGAAGATAGGTCCGACGGTCGGTGTTGATGACGAGATTGGTGGTGAGCTCCGGCCGCGTCGGCTTGGCGAGGATGTGAACCTTCTTTGACGCCCCAGTACCGCTTTCCGTATCGCCGATAATCCAGCGCACGGTGTCGCCAGCGGCGACCGGCCCGGAACCGACGAGCAGTTCGCTTTCTTGAAGCGCTATATCCGTCACCTGACCTGGTGCCGTATAGACCTGGTAGAGGGCGCCGTCCGAAAAGGGATAGACCTGCACGGCATTGATGTAGCCGTTGCGGGTCGGCTGCACGCGCGCCGCTTCGTTGGCCTTGGCGACGCGTTCGGCCGGGTCCCTCGCCTCCGGCATGGGTTTTCCAGCAGGCAGCGGCTTTAATTGACCCGGCAATGGCAATAGTTTTGGAAGCGCCACGACCTTGACCGGACGGGGCGGATCGTCGGCGAGCACGGCGGGTGAGATGTCGTTGTCATAGTCGATCGCTGGCGGCTTGAAGGTCGAACAAGCCGTAAGCGAACTGGAGACGAGGAGGACAACGGATAAAGCTTTAAGATACATCAGCCAAGCTCCTTCGACCAGTTGATGGCATGAATGAAGACGCCGAGCGGATTTTTGCGCAGACGCTCGGCATCGCGCGGGGTCTCGACGACAATGGTGAGAATGGCGGTCCAGTGTTCCGTCGCGGCAAGAGAACCATTTTCGTAACGGCGTTCGGTCCAGGCGACGCGGAAGGAATCGCCCGAGGCACGGATAACGCTCGACACGTCAATCGCGACCTGAATCCGGCCGATCTTGGCGAAAGGATCGTTGGCCCTCGCATAATCATTGAGGGTGAGCGCACCCTTGTCCGTGACGAAGTCATAGGCTTGCAGCCAATTCTGCCGGACGATGACGGGATCGGCGGTGATGCCGCGGACCTCTTCGATGAAGCGGGCAAGATGCCAAGCAATCTGCGGGTCGGTCGGCAGATAGTCAGCGACGGCGGGCGCCACAGCCTGCGCGGCGCCGAACGCGTCGACTTGCACGACCCAGGGCACGATCGTGCCGCGCGCGGATTGCCAGACGAGCCCGGCGGCCATTCCAGCGGCGAGTACCAGATTGCCAAAGGCAATGAGCCGCCAGTTGCGGGCCTGGACGCGTGCCGATCCGATCCGCTCGTCCCAGACTTGCGCGGCCTTCTGATAGGGTGTCTCCGGCTCCGGCGTCTTGCCGTAGCGGATCGAGGGCCTGCGGAACGAGCTCATCAATGATCGTCCTCTTTGAGAGAAACGGAAGCCGGCCCGCCGCCGTGGTCGCCGGAGCGGACGACGTGGGCGGCGGCGGAGACGCCATGGCTTACCGTCTGATCGCGGCGCATGCGTTGCGCCCAGTCCGGCGCGCCACCGACGCCCACTACGCCACTCGCCTCGGCTGAAGAGGAAGAGCCGGCGCGGGAAAGACCGTTGCGAAGAGACTGCGAGGCAGAGTCGGCACCCGCCTTGGCGACCCCCGCCATCCCGGCACTGACCCTGCGAAAGCCGCTCTCGCCGGAGTTCGCCGCGGCAAGGCCGTAGGCCGAGACTGCGTCGCCAGCCAGTGTGGCGCCGCCACGCGCGGCAAAAGATGTGGCCCCAGCAAGTGCCCCTGCGCCCGCGCGAACGCCCATCACGCCCGCAGCACCAATGCCAGCGGCCGCGAGCCCAGTGCCGACGGCCGCGCCGGCCCCGAGCTGCGGCGCGCCGGAGACGAGACCAGCGGCAATGCCAGGACCGAAGATGCCGAGGCCGAGGAGGGACAGCGCCGCCAAGACCAGCGAGAGCGCATCCTCGATGGTCGGCTGGTTACCGCCAAAACCTTGGGTGAATTGTGAGAAAAGACTGGTGCCGATGCCGGTGATGACGGCGAACATGAGTATCTTCACGCCCGAGGCGACGACATTGCCCAAGACTCTTTCGGCCAGAAAGGAAGTTTTGTTGAAGAGACCGAAGGGGACGAGGATGAAACCGGCGAGGGTCGTCAGCTTGAATTCGATCAAAATGACGAAGAGCTGGACCGCGAGGATAAAGAAAGAGATTAGCACGATCGCCCAGGCGATCATGAGGACGGCGATCTGGACGAAGTTTTCGAAGAAGGAGACATAGCCCATCAATTGGCCGGCGGCGTCGAGGATGGGCTTGCCGGCATCGAGACCGACTTGCGCGATGCGTCCCGGATGCAAGAAATCGGTGGCCGAGAGACCGGAACCAGCTGCCTTCAGGCCAAGGCCGGAAAAACTGTCGAAAATGATTTTGGAGAGCTTGTTGAAATTGCCGATGAGGAAAGCGAAGAAGCCGATATAGAGCGTCTTCTTTATGAGACGGGCGATGACGTCCTCGTCCCCCGCGAGCGCCCAGAAGAGACCGGCGAGGGTGATGTCGATCGCGATCAAGGTCGAGGAGAGGTATTTGACCTCGCCGCCCAAGAGACCGAAGCCGGAATCGATATAGGTCGTAAAGGTGTTGAGGAATTGGTCGATAACGCCGCTGCCGCCCATCCTCAGCGCTCCAAGGATTTGTCAGTTGGCGAAAAGAACCGGGCGCGGTTATTCGCCCATGCCTCTTCACAGGCGGGATTGCCGGCGGCCTCAGACCCAAGCTTTCGGCAGCGCGTGAGTTCGGCGGCGAGCGGATCGGCTGGAACGACGGCGGGGAAGATGCGGATCGGTTCTGGGACGTCGGAGTCATGCAACGCAATGGCGGCGCCAAAAAGCGCGAGCCCAAGCAATCCGGTCGCGCCCAGGCGCAAGATCATCCTCAGATGGGTTGTCGTCTCCATCGGTCAGCCTCAATCGTGGAACATCTGGACCGTTTGCGGCTGATAGCCCTGGCCATTGGCGAGGAAGCGGCGCAGCTGTTCCTGGGCTTGCCCCTCGGCTTCCGCCTTCCGGGCCGCCTCAAGCGCCTGGGCACGGCCCTGCGCGGCAAGCAAACCAGTGAGATCGGCCAGCTGTCTTGTTTGGACCGCGACCAATTGATTGCCTGCCTGCGCCGCCTGCAAAATGCCGACCGACGATTGGCTTGCCGAGACGAGTGAGCTCGTCTGTGTCTGAGAGCCGGAAAGGTTTTGCACCGCTCCGGCGCCGAGAGTGAGCGCATGTTCGAAGGCAGCAAGCGACTCTTGCCAGCGCTGCCGCGCCGCAGTGATCAGCTGCTGATTACTGGTGGTCGAGCTGATCGCCGCCGGGTAGCTTTGGGTAAAGGCCGTGTTGATCGACTGAACGCTATAGGTGATATGGTCGGCCTGTTTCAAAAGGCTCTGGATTTGCGAATAGTTCCGCTCGACATCGTTGAGCACACTCGTCGGAAGCTGTTCCAGATGTTTTGCCTGATTGATCAGCATCTGCGCCTGGTTCTGCAGGCTAGTGATCTGGTTCTGGATCTGCTGGAGGGAGCGGGCGGCCGTCAGCAGGTTCTGGCTGTAGTTCGAGGGATCGAACACGAGCATTTGGGCGCGTGCCGGCGCGGCAAAGACGAGCGACACTGCGAGGGCGGCCGCCACACCTGTGGCTCGCGCCGCGACATCATTTTTGCGGATCATGGGAACGTCTCCGGACTCATTTGGGGGAGAAGATCGGCCGCCCAGGCGACGCCCTGCGCCGCCAGCCATGCGGCCGCGAAATTCTCGCGGCCGGCGGTGGCGAGAGCGACGGCAATGGCCGCCTGATCGGATTTGGAGGACGTGGCGGTGAGGGCGAGCGCGACCTCGCCGAGGCCGAGCTCGAAAAGGCGATTGCCGCGCCGCGACTGGCAATAGTAGTCGCGCTTTGGCGTGGCCCGGCTGATGATCTCGATCTGCCGGTCGTTCAGTCCGAAGCGGCGATAGATGGCGGTGATCTGCGGCTCGATCGCGCGCTCGTTCGGCAGGAAGAGCCGGGTTGGGCAGCTCTCCACAATGGTGGGCGCAATCGTGCTGGTCTCGATGTCGGCGAGCGATTGGGTGGCGAAGACGACAGACGCATTCTTTTTGCGGAGCGTCTTCAGCCATTCGCGCAGCTGCTGCGCGAAATTTGTATCGTCCAGCGCAAGCCAGCCTTCATCGATGATGAGGAGCGTGGGACGGCCATCGAGCCGGCCCTCGATGCGATGGAAGAGATAGGCGAGAACAGCGGGCGCCGCGCCCCTGCCGATCAGCCCTTCGGTCTCAAAAGCCTGCACATCGGCCTCACCCAATCGTTCCGCTTCCGCGTCGAGCAGCCGTCCACAGGGACCGCCGAGACAATAGGGCCGAAGCGCCTGCTTCAGGGCGTTGGATTGCAGCAGCACCGAGAGGCCGGTGAGGGTCCGCTCCGAAACCGGAGCCGATGCCAGAGAGGTGATCGCCGACCAGATGTGCTCCTTCGCGTCCGGCGTAATGGAAACGCCTTCGCGGGCAAGGATGGCGGCGACCCATTCCGCGCCCCAGGCCTCTTCGACATATTCGTCGATCCTGGCGAGAGGCTGAAGAGCGATTGGTTGTTCGGCGTCCTCCGACAAGGCGCCGCCGAGATCATGCCAGTCGCCGCCCATGGCGAGCGCCGCGGCCCGGATCGACCCGCCGAAATCGAAAGCAAAAATCTGCGCGCCGGAATAGCGGCGAAACTGCAAGGCCATCAGTGCGAGCAGCACGCTTTTGCCGGCGCCGGTCGGGCCGACGATCAAAGTGTGGCCGACATCGCCGACATGGAGCGAGAAACGGAATGGCGTCGAACCTTCGGTGCGGGCAAAAAACAGAGGTGCCGCATCGAGATGTTCATCCCGCTCCGGCCCGGCCCAGACCGCGGAAAGGGGCATCATATGGGCGAGGTTCAACGTCGAGACGGGAGGCTGGCGGACATTGGCGTAGACGTGACCAGGCAAGGAGCCGAGCCAGGCTTCGATCGCATTCACCGTCTCGACGATGCAGGTGAAATCGCGGCCCTGAATCACCTTCTCGACCAGCCGGAGTTTTTCGGCGGCTACGCCAGCGTCTTCATCAGAGATCGTCACCGTGGCGGTGACATACGCCTCGCCGATCTCGTCCGACCCCAGCTCCTGCAATGCCAGATCCGCGTCGGCGGCCTTGTTGGCAGCGTCAGTATCGAGAAGTGTGGAGGCTTCGTTTGTCATCACCTCCTTCAGGATCGCGGCGATGGACTTGCGCTTGGCGAACCATTGCCGCCGGATTTTTGTGAGCAACCGTGTCGCCTCGGTTTTGTCGAGCATGATGGCCCGGGTCGACCAGCGATAGGGAAAGGCCAGCCGGTTGAGTTCATCCAAAATTCCCGGAAAAGTCGAGGCTGGAAATCCAACGATGGTTAGAGTGCGCAGATGATGTGCACCCAGACGCGGCTCGAGCCCGCCGGTTAGAGGCTGGTCCGCCAAAAGCGCGTCGAGATACATGGGAACCTCGGGCGCCCGCACACGATGGCGTTTGGTCGACACGCAGGCATGGAGAAAAGTTAGGGTCTCTTCGTCATCGAGCCAAATGGCTTCCGGCAAGAAACCTTCGGCTAGCTGCAGCAGCCGGTCGGTGCGATCGGCAAAGCTTTTCAAAAGCTCTTTGGCATCGACGCCCTCGCGCGAGCGGCCCTCATAGAGCCAGGATTCCGCGCGGGAAGCATCCTCTACCGGCGGCATCCAAACGAGCGTGAGATAATAAAAGCTTTCGAAATGGACGCCGTCTTGCTCGAATTGCTCGCGTCGCTCAGTGTCGACGAGGGCGGACACGGCATCCGGAAACCGGCTGCGGGGATAGTGCTGCGCCGGGACCCGGCTCGCCTCGACAAAAATTGCCCAGCCGCTGCCGAGGCGCCGTAAAGCATTGTTGAGCCGCGCCGTCGTGCCGACGAGTTCGGATGGCGTTGCGCTGTCGAGATCCGGCCCGCGAAACCGCGCCGTGCGCTGGAACGAGCCGTCTTTGTTGAGGACGACGCCTTCTGCCACCAAAGCTGCCCAGGGGAGAAAATCGGCAAGGATCTGCGGCTTTTTGCGATATTCAGCGAGGCTCAGCATTGGCTTAGACCCCGAACTGTGCCGGGTAGCGCAGATGGCGCTGGACCACGTCAACGAATTGCGCGTCGCGTTTCGCGGCCCAGACCGCCACGGCATGGCCGATCGCCCAGATGATCAAACCAGGAATCCAGAGCCGCAGGCCGAGCCCCACGGCCGCAGCCAGTGTGCCATTGGCGATCGCAACCGTGCGGGGCGCCCCACCAAGTAGGATCGGCTCGGTCAGGGCCCGATGCACCGGCGCGTCGAAACCGGCCACGGGTTCGTGACCAAAAATCATGCCCATCAAACCAGCACCCCGCCGCCGAAAGAAAAGAAGGTCAGGAAGAAGCTCGAGGCTGCGAAAGCGATCGACAGGCCGAAGATGATTTGGATCAGACGGCGGAAGCCGCCGGACGTGTCGCCGAAGGCGAGCGTCAGGCCGGTCGTGACGATGATGATCACCGCGATGATTTTCGCGACCGGGCCTTCGACCGACTGCAGCACCTGCTGCAGCGGCTGCTCCCAGGGCATGTTGGAGCCGGCGGCATGGGCCGGACTCACCGCCAGCAACGGCAAGGAGACCGAAAGCAGCTCAATGGAAACGATTTTCGTGCAGTCGCGAAGCGAGAGGAAAGGCTTGTTCATGCTGGATCTCCCAAAGAGGCGAGCTTGGCAGGCGTGACGAGGCGATAGTCGCCGCGCTTATCGAGACCCTCGACACCGGCGAGCTCGGCAAGCCGGCGCTGGGCGCCGCGCCCGGCAAGCACCGCAATGACTCCGATGGTCTCGGCGATCAGCGCGCGCGGCACGGTGATGACGGCTTCCTGAATGAGCTGCTCGAGACGGCGCAATGCGCCCAGCGCGGATCCAGCATGAATGGTGCCGATCCCGCCTGGATGACCGGTACCCCAGGCTTTCAGAAGATCGAGGGCTTCCGAGCCGCGCACCTCGCCGATTGGAATGCGGTCGGGACGCAGGCGAAGCGACGAGCGAACGAGATCGGAAAGCGACGCGACGCCATCCTTGGTGCGGAGTGCCACAAGGTTTGGTGCTTTGCATTGAAGCTCGCGCGTATCTTCGATCAGAATCACCCGGTCAGACGTTTTGGCGACTTCGGCCAAAAGCGCGTTGACGAGCGTGGTCTTGCCGGTCGAGGTCCCACCGGCGACGAGGACATTGCGGCGCTGCTCGACCGCCTGCCTCAGGATCGCCGCTTGCTCGGGCAACATGATTCCGGCATCGACGTAATCCTCGAGGGTGAAGACCGCGACGGCAGGCTTGCGGATCGCAAAGGCGGGCGCCGCGACGACGGGGGGAAGCAAACCTTCGAAACGCTCGCCTGTTTCGGGCAGTTCGGCGGAGACGCGCGGGTTTCCGGGATGGACCTCGGCCCCGACGTGATGCGCGACAAGGCGGATAATCCGTTCGCCGTCGGCCGGAGGCAGCCATTCGCCGGTGTCCGCTAGCCCGTCCGTCAGCCGGTCGATCCAGATGCGGCCGTCTGGATTGAGCATGACCTCGATGACCGACGGATCTTCGAGCCATCCTCCGATCGCGGGTCCCAACGCCGTGCGCAGCATGCGTGCGCCGCGCGAAACCGCTTCCGACCGGAGAGAATATGGCCCCATGTGTACCCCGTGCGTCACGGGTACTGGATGTGGCCCATGAACGGGGACGATTAGAAAGGCCAGGAACTGGGGCCATGCAACAAGTCTGAGTGGGTCGTAGGGCACTGGCGTGGAAAAACAGGCAATCGGCGAATTCGATAGCCGGTTTGAATGGAAGGCTTTATGGGCCGCATATGAGCAAGCGGCACGTTTACTATGCCGGGTAGATAACCCCGAGCCTGGATTTTACATTTATTTCAACGCTGCGTTAGATCTCGATCTCAACAAGGTCTATCTTAGAGTCGGACTCGAAACGACGTGAGCGATATCAATCTCTTGCGAGCCGCCTTGTGATGGCTCGAATGTGAGCGACCAGCACCCATGAGGTAGCACTAGCGATGGTCGTTTCAAAATCCTTGGTAAGTCTGCGACATCGTCAAAGCCTCTCTCGGCGACGTATCCGCGCAGTAGAACCTCAAAGGAGGATCGTCCGCGCGGGCGGAGTTTCAAGCCCCATTGGCACGCGGAGACTAATTGTAAATGTTTGCGTGAGACACTACACTAAGCACCAGCAGAAGATGCTAGGGATATCAAGTATACTTGCAAGCGCTCGCCGCACTCTACCATCAATGCCTATTGACAAGGTGTAAGCCAAACCCAAGCGGTTTCGCGATCGCAGGGGCAGACCGGCAGATAATAATAGGCGGCTGGCTGATATGCTGTGAAGGCAAACCAAGAACGCTGGCACGAGCGCGGAACTCTTTTGATCTGGACTATTGCTGATTACTTAGCTGGTCTAAAAGAACTCGAAATCTGAGAAGCAATATCATCGTCGGCACTTTTTTGAGACGATGGATATTCAATCCAAAGTGTCGAGATCGTCGATTTTTTTACGAATGACTTCACGTAGTAGATGTTGTCACCCTTATGCCCTGAAACAACATACCAATCCTTGCCTTGCTTCTGATACGTGGATGGTCCAACCTCACCAAGAGTATCGAGGGTCATTTTTATGGCATCCTCCAGCGACCAGTCCAGATTATACGAGGCAGAGACCGTCACGGACATAGCGTTTTCGTCACGAAAAATAAGACCATCTCCGTTCGCTGGTGGCGGATCACTCTTGAAGGTTGAGGGGATATTTGCACATTGCCCAAATCTGGCGTTGCAATAGACCACCCAATCTTCATATGCATCTTCCGCAAACGAAGCAGTGGAACCAAGAACGACCCGCACCGTGCTCGTCAACAGTATCTTAATCATCTTTCACCTCACCAATGACGACACGACGAACCAGCGATCACTTCGGCAGGATCGGCTGATTTTCTATCGTCCGCGGCGTGGACCGTACCGACTGAGCAAAGAAACCAAATTAATAGATAATCCTTAATGGGCATTTCAAAATCCGGAATGATGAATGGATAAACAAAAGCGATTCTCGCTGATAGTAGCGTTAAGGCTGACCTTCCAGTCTACTTGCTTGTCATCATGTGGAGCCCTAACGAGAGTGAGTGACGTTACACGCCTGGAGGATAGCGACCATCTCGCACGTTAACACAATACGAAACTGGGTTTGAAATTTCAAAACGGGACGAAGTCGCCGACCATGTCGTTGCGGGCGAACCATGGGGTTTGGCGGCCTTCCGTCGCCTCGACGACGGCGCGTTTGACGGTGGCGTAGAGTTCCGAGGCTTCGATCACGCCATTGTGGTTGTGATCTGTCTTCGGGTCGGAAAGGGCGGCGATGACCGCGGTGGTGAAAACGCCGCCGCCTTGCCCAGGTGATTCCTCGGATTCCTCTCGCCCTTTCGAGGCCGAAAAAATCAAAATGCCGGAAGGCGCGCGGTCGAGCAGGGCGCTCACGGACGCATCATTCGTGGCGAAGAAATCCGTGCCAGCGGCGCCGCTCTGGCAGGTGTCGAGAAACACCGCGATCCTTGTATGCGCCTTGGCCAAGGTATCCGAAAGTTCTGTCCAAGGCAGCGATGTGTTGGGAATGTCGTCTTTCCGTGTCGCCGACGTAGCGAGGTAGTAGTTCTTGTCGGGCGTTTGAATACCATGACCGGCGATAAACAGAATGATGCTGTCGCCGGGATCGGCTTTGCTGACGGTCTCTTTGAGTTTTGCGAGGATCGCCTCGCGGCTCGCCGAACCATCAAGCAGGAGGGATTGCGAGACAATCTCGACGGAGGTCCCGGCTTTGTCTTGCAGACTTTTGGCGAAGCGCGCGGCGTCGCTGCCGGCAAAATGCAACTGCTGGATTTTTTCGTCGTCGTAATGATCAATGCCGACGCTCACGATATGAACACGGCGGCGCGGGGTGGCGCCCGGCCCGGCATCGAAGGTCGCGGGCTGGCTGTAGAGGCCTGAGGGACCGCGCGCTAGAAAGGCGACCCAGCGCGCGCCCGGCAGACGTTTGGCGCTCACGTCAACTATCTTGGCGTCACCCGCGACCTTGATGGCGTTGGTCATCAACCCGTCCTGATAGACACGCACTTGCTCGACTGGATCGTCGCCGGACACTTGAATCTTCGCCGCAATAGTGTCGGCGGAGAAGTTTGGCTTCACTGCGATCGCGGGCGGGAAATCGGTGACGCGCGGTGCCCTAAACTCTTCTCCAGCCAAGGCGCGCTTCAAGAGATTGTCGACGTGAAACTGTTTATGGAATTGTTCGAGCGTATATTCGCCGCCGCGGCCAGGAAAACGCAAAGCGACATGGCTCGCGCCTTCCGTGGTTGAATCGAATTGGCCGGAAGGCGCCCACACAACAACTTCGTCATCGACGATGCGGCCGAAGAGGAGAACATTCACTTTCGTCGAAGCTTCGGTCACGTGACTGTCTTTGTCACGTTCGGCGGGCGTCAGCGCGATCAACTGGAAGCCGCCATCCTTGTCGAGCTTCAGAAGCGTCTTGAGGTCCTGGGCCAACGACAGCTGTTGCATCACATCTGAGGAGGGGAGACCTTCGAGTTGATGCAACAACTTGCGTTCTTCGACGTCGTAGATCGCGGCGGCCTGACTCTCCCGAGACCACACAACGAGATAACGGTCGAAGAAAAGCTCGGCCTCTACGTCGCATGAGTAGAAATGATGCTTACAGCTCGTAGCGATCAGGCCGATCTCCGCAAGCTCTGCCGTCAGATCGAAAAGCCGGCCCGGAGCGCGCGTATCATGGAGATAAGCCTGAGGATACTTGTAACGCGCAGTTCCTTGTTCACAAGACGAATTGATGAGCGTGAGCTTCGTTCGCGAGGTCACGAACTGCATAAGTCCCATTTCGTCCACCATATATACGATGCCGCCGGCGCCTTGCTTGCGGGGCTCATATTCACATCCCCCCGTACCCGACAACCCGGTATTGATCTCGATCGTTTGGTCTTCGATCAAACTGTAGCTCTTAACAAATTTGGATTTGTCCGGCATTTTGATGGGCTTCACGAGCTTCAAGGCGGTCGTCTTCATTGCCGAAGTTCCGTGTCCGATTTCCACGTTGAAATCGCGCAGCCGTTGTTCTGCCCGAGAGGAACCGGCAGATGGCAGGCTGGTCTCAAGGCTGCGGCTGGCCGAACGGAGCGGGTCGACGCTTGCGATGTCGCTGTCGCCACGCTTAAGTGTGATGGTCTTTAATGCGATCACGAACTGCTTGGCATCAGCAATGCCGAACTTTGGCAGATGTGTGAGCTTTAGCCCGTCGATCATTTCCCAATTGTTAGGAACGGTGAAAGAAGTGCTCATAATCGTGCGGGTAAAATCAGGACCCTCATCCGGCTTATCGTCACGGCTCAAAGGGAGCGTAAGGCTTTTGACATGTGTGGAGGTTCCATCACCTGCGTCAAAGACGCAACTAGCGCCAAGGACATTGTTTTCGAGATCGAGCTTGAACTTGTCGTCGATGAGTGAGTCGCTCACGTGTGAGCAAGTGCCCCACGACAAGAGGTCTTCACCATTTTCTTTCAAGGTGCTCGTTAGGAAAACAGCGCCCCAGAGTCCAATTGTCCCGTCGATGATGAATGTGTCGCGATCATCCCATGCGATATAGTCATCGTCGGCATTGTCTATAGTTTTATTGTCTATAGATTGGATGAACTTGCCATCGACGGCGTCCAGGATTGCATAGGCGCTTTCCTTGAAGCCGATCACAAATCTTCCCGTAGGTGAAAACCGCGGTTCTTTCCCAACTTCATCGGCGAGCTGCGCGCCCGTTTCGGTATCGATCAAGCGATAGCGCGGGCCATAAATCTCAAGCCGCCGTGTGCCCTCGGGTGACGCAATGATTTGGTCCGGCTTTTGGAGATCATAACGATCGGCAATCACAATCTCCGGTGCGCCAGGCTCGACATTAAGATCAAATGCGATGGGGGAAGGATCGGGGTTCTCGCCACATTGGGTATAGCCGATGATCGCCACCGAGACTTTGAGCGGCGCCGCAATGAGCGGCCGGATCTTGACCTCGCCGCTTTGTGGCGCGCCCTTCACATGCAGCGGAATGATGACACGGGTGTCTTTAAAAAATTGCTTGATGCGGAACGGCGCTTTTGCTTCCGGCGTCAGCGCATAAAATCCCGTGCCCTGCACACGCACCGGCGCCTCGGCGGCGAGCACGAGATAGGCAGGCCCAAGCGGTGGCGCACCGCTCACTTTCCAGGTAAAGGTGCGAAGGCTCTCGGCCTGAACCGCCGGCCCGTCCGGGACAGAGACAGAAAGTGTTTTGCGCAGCCGGTTCAACGTCGCGGACGCCACATCGCAAGGCTGATCCGCGTGCCCGATAAGGCGGATCGGATTGGGCAGTTGCTGCACGGTGGCAATTGGCCCCTCACGCTTGCTTTCGGCCTGCGGCTGCTGCGCTTGCTGAACTGGAGGCCGTTGAGCCAGCACCAGCAAAGTTGCCGCTGGCGGGGCCGCCGCGACCTCCACCTTCCCGCCGAACTCGGCGATCCGGCGCTGATAGGACTGTTCCAGGCAGGCGGTGTCCGTGCCGCATTGGTTACGGGCGACGCCCCAATCATGTTGACGGCGCTTCTCTTCTTCGGCGCCCAAACCTTTTAACTTCGCTATCCGCGCCCAATAAAGCGTGGCGAGCCGAACATCGAGACTGATGAGATCGGACGAGCCACAAATGGTCTGTGCAGTATCGCTCTTCGCCTTGCGGCAATCGAAGCTCGGTTTGCCTTCCACCATTATCGCGCGACCTTGCGCGGATTGCCCGCCGCCTCTCCGCTCTACGATGCCGGTGACCGCACTTTCCCGCGTTGGTGAAAGTGGACCGATCGCAGTCTTCGGAATGCACGTACTCTTAACGATGTTGTATGTATATCCGGCGCAAGCGCCGTCAGCGAGACAGAGGCTTTCGCACTCCTCGACACTCGCCACCCCACGCACCCATGTTGCGTCATTCCCCGGCGCGTCCATGTTGGGATAGCGGCTAACCTTGACGGCGCTAGGAGCGTGGGATGTTTCAGCCCACACGCCCATCCCATGATCGCCGAACAAGGCCAGCAATAAAAGGCAGACCCAAATGCGACGTTGTGGAGTTGGCGAGATCATGGCTTTGGCCCTCAAAAAAGCGCCGGCAGGCGGCCAAGCGAAGTTGACCCAAAATAAACCGCGCCGTCCTCGAAGCGGAGCGCAGGAAGCTTTCGTCTTTCGGTTTGCGGGGGTTGCGACTTGGTTCCACCTTCAGTTAAACGACGCGTCGCAAACTCTGGATTCTTGCCGGTAAGAGCTTCGAGAAGGCGGTCATAGTACTCCCCTGAGAGCTGCAAGAGGCCCTCAAGGCCACCGTGTTCACTCAAGGCGAGCGTTCCTTGCTGCGCCGGAAGTGAATGGAGCAGCCGCAGAGCCATCTCACCGCGCCGATGCTTGTCCCCTGCCGCCATGATGTGTCCTCGGGCCGAAACAGTTCTTCGTGCTCGAGACACCCACGGGCCGGGATGTCTCAATTAAACGGCGCGACGAAAGCCGATCCGGCCGGAAAAATAAAAAAATAATTTCACGACCGATCGCCGGTTTAGCTTCGAAAGAGGCGTTACCGGAATAGGCGCCGGATCGGCTCTGCGGGCCGGACCGGAGGAGATTAAACGCTAACGGAAAAAACGCAGCTTTTCAATGTGGTGACCGCTAATTTGGATGGATGACCACTTCAGCGAAACGCGGGCGGGAGGCCGCACTCGACACGAGAGATTCGCGGAGATGTCTCCAGGCTCACCACAGCCATGGGTGTGCTTCGGCTAAGCGGAACCATCCCAAATGCGCATGCAAATCGATGTGCCGGGGCAAGGTGAGCAAATGACTAGGCGTTGCGCTTGGGTGATCGCGGCAATGGCCTCTTTTTCCTTGAACGGAGCCCTTGGTCAAGCACCATTCGACACGAGCCTTCGGAAGAATCACACGGATCAACACCCGGCCGCCGCCAAAACTCCAGTTGCGCGACAAACTTCGCCGGACGGCAATCCGCTGTGGGGAATTCACATCGGCTCACTTTCCGCCACGCGTGAGCGGCCGATCTTTTCCGCGTCCCGGCGCCCACCTGCCTCGCCACTGGCCCCTACGCCGGTTGCCGAACCCCCGCCGCCCCAGCCGGCAGAACCCGAGCAACCTCCTTTCACACTGGTCGGAACCGCGATCGGCAAGCCGCAAAATGTCGCGCTTATTCTGGACCAAACGAAGAAAAACCTCGTTCGTCTCCATGTCGGTGAAGCGGCCTCAGGCTGGTATTTGCGTTCGGTCGATGTGGGGACCATGACACTTGAGAAAAATAGCCAGACCGTGACCTTGGATCTTCCCGCGCGGGTTTCGGCAAGATAGCGTGAACTAAAACGGTCAAGTGGTGGGAATCAAACGCACCAAACCGGTAAAGCGTCCGTAAGGCTTTGTCCCGGTCTCTTCCGTCCGATTTTCACGTGTCCCTGCCGGAAATAAATCCGCGCGAAAGTAGTTTACAGCGGCGTTGACACACTTATCGTCCTGTGCAGATTTGCGAGTCAGGCTCTAAGGCCTCGGTGCCATTCGAAAGAAATCGATGCAGCGTCGCGCGTCGAGTGCGCCGCAGGCCACACCAATGAAAGGCTTAGCTTTGCGCCAACGCATCGAAAAGTAAGCAGTCGGTGACAGGCAAAACGCGCGACGCCGGTTATTCGGCGCGCCTATGACGCGCAGATCGGATGCGCTTCGGATCGCTGTCTGAGCCGGCCGAATTGCAAGGTGACTGACATTCGAGGCGCTGAATCTCGTCGGTCGTACATTCGACGATGCACGCCGACAGCGCACTGGAAAGTAGGTTCGTGACATCGATCGGTGGCGCTTCTGCCTCATGATCCCTGATACGAAATGGACGAACGATAGCGCAGCGGCACCTGCATTGAAGTCACGGTGATCGCCAAATCGGGCGCGTACCTTGTCACATCGGCGTGCCGTTCCGCGACTTCAGCCGTATCCATTGATGATGACCGAGGTTAGCTATTGCGGCTACCGCTTTCCTCCCGATCCAGCAGGGGATCTGGCATTATGTCCAGTTCATCCTGAGCTTCCGGGATCTCGAGAAGTTGTTGGGGAACGCGGCATTATGGTTTCTTACGAGACGGTGTGCCACGGGGTGAAACACATTGGACCCAAGATCCCGGCCGATCTTGGCAAATGCAAGCCGAAACCGCGCACGGCCTGGCATCTCGATGCAACAATCAAGTGGAGAATTCGCAGGAAAACGCCAGGGTTCAAGAGCGTGGACCCGCGCAAAGGTTTTTCTCGGAGCACGCAGGCCGCCAGCCCGCCGACATCACCTACAACGTCCAACGTTATCTCACCTCTGCAAGAACGTAGCGAGCCTTCCGGGCATCGGGGCTGAAGATGTGGCGTGCCGCCGTCGATTCGGCGTGATATCGGGAAGTGAAATGTCCATCGCATACAATTTCCGATAATGTGACAGTGCCGTCTGGTGAGACCATGAAAATACGTTGCATCATATTTATCGCCGCAATCATATTGATCTTCTCTCCGGAACGATCGTTTGCGTTCAGCATGTGTCATGGGGAATATGGAAATCGGTCGCGTCCGACCGCGTCCCCGATAAATTTACACATAAGAAATACAAGTTCAAACACCATCCGTGTTTACTGGATAAATTTCGAAGGATGGAGGCAGTTTTATGCGGACGTTTTGCCAGGTCGCGACTATGTACAACAAACTTATATTTATCATCTGTGGGCCATAACCGACGTGGATGAAAATTGCCGTGTGCTATTAATTTCAAATAAGGAAGATATCGACACTGATATAGGAGACTGAACATAGGCCCGACGCAAAGCGTCAAAGCCCTCTGTGGCACTCGGGTCTTTTTGACTTCAGAACGGGACGAAGTCTCCGACCATATCGTTGCGGGCGAACCATGGGGTTTGGCGGCCTTCCGTGGCCTCGACCACCGTGCGCTTGACGGTGGCGTAGAGTTCGGAGGCTTCGATCACGCCATTGTGGTTGCGATCCGTCTTCGGGTCGGAAAGGGCGGCGATGACCGCCGAGGTGAAAACGCCGCCGCCTTGCCCGGCGGATTCTTCGGATTCCTCGCGCCCTTTCGATGCCGAGAAAATCAAAATGCCGGAGGGCGCGCGGTCGAGCAGGGCGCTCACCGAGGCGTCATTCGTGGCGAAGAAATCCGTGCCAGCGGCGCCGCTTTGGCAGGTGTCGAGAAACACCGCGATCCTTGTATGCGCCTTGGCCAAGGTATCCGAAAGTTCTGTCCAAGGCAGCGACGTGCTGGGAATGTCGTCTTTCCGTGTCGCCGACGTAGCGAGATAGTAGTTCTTGTCGGGCGTTTGTATACCATGACCGGCGATGAACAGAATGATGCTGTCGCCAGGCTCGGCTCTGCTGACGGTCTCTTTGAGTTTTGCGAGGATCGCCTCGCGGCTCGCCGAACCATCAAGCAAAAGGGATTGCGAGACAATCTCGACGGAGGTCCCGGCTTTGTCTTGCAGACTTTTGGCGAAGCGCGCGGCGTCGCTACCGGCAAAATGCAACTGCTGGATTGTGTCATCGTCATAATGATCGACGCCGATGCTCACGATATGAACACGGC
>JBOHJQ010000067.1:0-20790 GCA_050728655.1 Methylocella sp. | reverse complement strand
GCCGGCGCCAGGGGCGCATCCCGGCCAGCCGGGAGCATTGCCGCCCGCCGCTTCGCCAGCGGGCCACCAATTGCCCGGAGCGAATGGCAAGCCGTTGCCCGGCCAGCCCGCGCCAGGGGCGCATCCCGGCCAGCCGGGAGCATTGCCGCCCGCCGCTTCGCCAACTGGCCACCAATTGCCCGGCGCGAATGGCAAGCCGTTGACGGGGCCGGGCGAAAAGCCGGTGGCGCCAACCCAACAAAAGCCCCAACCGGCATTACCGGGCGTGCCGCAAAAGCCGCCGGGCACGCCGCCGCAAAACAACCCGCCCGCCGCTCATGCCTTGCCAAGCGGCCAGCAGCTTCCCCCGTTGCCCGGCGGGCACGGCGCCCTAAATGGTGCCAAGCCTGGACAGATCTTGCCGCCAGGCGCGGTTCCACCGCCGGGGCCGCACCCGCTAAACAACCGCCCCGCGGTCCAGATTCCGCCGCAAAATGGACGGCCTCCAGCAGCGCCGAACGGCAACCCCGCCGTTCCGGGGCCGAGTCCCGCCATTGCGCCGAAGCCTCACCAGCCCCAGCAAAAACCGCAACCGTGGCACCCGCCGCAGCCCGCCTATCAGCCGCCCCACGCGCCGCAGCAACCACAACAGTGGCACCCGCCGCAGCCCGTCTATCAGCCGCCTCGCCCACCGCCGCCGCCGCAACCGCAACAGTGGCACCCGCCGCAGCCCGCCTATCAGGCGCCGCGCCCGCCGCCGCAACCGCAACCGCAACAGTGGCACCCGCCGCAGCCCGCCTATCAGGCGCCGCGCCCGCCGCCGCAACTGCAACCGCAACAGTGGCACCCGCCGCAGCCCGCCTATCAGGCGCCCCACGCACCGCAGCAACCGCCGCAGCAACAGCGAAATTGCGGCCAGCCGGGCTTGCCGCCCTGCCACTGATGACGTCTTGACCCGGTTCGCCGCACAAGCGTGTGCCGTGCTCCTTCGGCGATCAGATAATAGACACTCCCGCATCCCGCGAGGGCAAGAGGTCGCGGCGCTGTCTAGGTTCAAGCTGGCGAATTTCCGCCGGCCATGCGAGTGGCAACCAGAGCCACAAATGTTTACATGACGAGCACCGGAGGATCGTCATGTCGAATTCAATCGTCATCACCCTGCCGCACCGCCTCGGTGCCGAAGAGGCAAAAAGACGGATTGCCGGGGGAATAGAGCTTCTGCGCCGGGATTACATCGATAAGCTCGCTCACAGCGAGGTCAATTGGAACGGCGACACGGCGAATGTGCGGCTCGTGGCTTTTGGACAGACCGCGACGGCGCAAGTTTACGTCATGAACGATGCCGTGCGCGTTGAAGTGCAGCTTCCCTGGATCCTTGCCGCCTTAACCGGCAAGATCCAAGGTGTTGTCAAGAATAGTGCGGAGGAATCGCTGCGGATCGGGCCGCCAAAGACCTAAACAGGATGGCAAACGGTCAACCCGCTTACTTTATGGCGATCATCACATCGGAGGCTTTGATGACCGCGTAGGCTTGGGTGCCTTTTTTGAGACCGAGCTCTTCGACCGCTTCATTGGTGATCGAAGAGATGACGGTTTCGCCGCCTTTGAGTTCGATTTCGACATGCGCGGTGGTCGCGCCCTTGTGAACTTCCCTGATCTTGCCATCGAGGAAATTGCGCGCGGATATTTTCATTTTGTTTTTTCCTATTGATAGCGATGACATCCGAGCGGAACTTCGCGGGCTTCTTAGCATGCCGGTTCCAGTCTTCCGGCTTGATTATTAGCATCCCGCCCTAGCGGGTGGGAGAAACTTTTTTGGTACGGCTGTGCTCGAGGAGAATGGCTTTGGCCCCGGCCCTCAGCGTGACGGGTACCGGGGCTTTGGTGCGACGCTCGATCCGTCGATCGATCATGACTTTGAGTTCCGCGCCAACCCGCGCCGATCCCTCGCCTCGAATTGGGTCGAAGCGGTCATTCCTTGAAGCAAGGAAACCACAAGCGGCGGCTACCGCCGGGAGAAATTAATTGGCGAACCCAACTGAAGATTTCTTCTGCCGATCTAACGTGGAGCCGCGAAGTTAGACCGGTTTTTGCGCGGGCTAAGCTGGAAGTCGCTCTGCTGGCCCGTCTTTCATCCCGGACGCCAGCGACGGCCGCGCCTCGCTGGCCAATTCCCTCGCATGGGCCTGAGCGACCTGTCCTCTTGCGGCCGAGTCCAATATCTCGGCCGGTCTGCCCTGCCGGCGTTAGACAAACACCCCGCGTTGGCGCCGGCCTTGGTGCTGGAGAGATAGAGGCCACCGCTGTCGCTGTGCCGTCCACGCTTGGCCAGAGCAGCGACGGCACGCGCTTTCGGCTTGTTGATCTGTCGGGACATGGGGTCTTATTGATCTGTCGTGCCGTTGAGATTGCAGCATTTAACTTTGCTTGAAGCCTGGCCGGGCCGTAGCATCTGGCCTAGCAGCAACGAGTGATGGCGTCGACATGTGCAGGACGTTCCGGGACACGGTGGCTAGAAAAACGTTGGAATACCAATAGATTGCGGTGACAATGCTTGACTCCGGAGGGACCCCGGAGACCTATGTACGGCGGACTCCGTCGCCGCCGGCCGCGGCAGATTGCGATCCTCGCGAACGAGCCGCTAAGAAACGCCGGCCGCCGCTTAACTCGTGCCGGCAACTCATGCGCGCGCCGGCGCAACAATTTAAACCGTAATAGAGTGAACGAGCTGATTTGGAGTATAGTCATCCAGCAGGCTCGCCTTCTTGTGCCGCGCCGCTGCCCTGCCAATTTCAACCGGCCCCGTACGCCGTTGGGCAAGTCCTCGTTCTCGCCGCCGGTCTCGGCGCCCTGGCAGCGGCGGCGCGCGCCGATCCGTCCGGCCTGGGGTGGATTAAGGACAATGGATCAATCAATAGGGTCGGGCATGCGCGGCATTTTATTGCGGCACCGTACTCCGGCCGAACGAGCCCGAGGGCCCCGGCAGCGCGGCCAAGACCGAGGTGTTCGACTAGGACGCGCGCAAATGCGGGCGGCCGTTGATCGGCATCGAAGTGCCGATCGATCTAGCACCGGATATTCTCAAAGTTCGCACCAAATCGGAAACCTTCACAAAAGCTCAGGCAATCCGACGGCGCTGGCGGTGCGGCAATGACGTTTGATGGGACGGCCGCAGATGTCGCTTGGAACATGAACACGGCTTGCCGGCGTCTGGGAATCAAGTGTTCAGAGGGCGATGCGATTTGAATGAAACCGAGCGTCGCTCCAAATCGCCTTCGATTTGAACGGAATGCCATGGGCGCGGCAAAACGTGTCGTCGCGTCACGCCGAGGCCCGCCCCTGGCATTGACCCATGCCTTGGCGTGGCTCGTTTTGGCCGCCGCTCAGCTCGCCCCGCGGCCCGCGTTCGCGCTGGATGCGGGCGCGAATCCCATCCGATCGTTCACGGCGCCACTGCCCCCGGCACGTCCAGCGGGTCCGGCTCGGGGGCTACCGGCAACCGACGTTCCTTCGGCTCCGGCAATTTCCGCCGCGCCAATCGAGGCGCCAGGGCCTCAGCGAGACCCGGCGCCGCAGCCGCGAGATTTGCCGCCAGCATCCCGCGCACGCATGCACGCGTGCGGACTGGAATGGCGAAAGATGAAGGAAACGGGGGCAGCGGCGGACAAAACCTGGCAAGATTTCGCCCGAATCTGTCTGGCGAATTGAGCCTTCAGCGGCTTCCGGCGGACGACACCCGACGGGAGCGCCATGGCGGCGCCGACATCCGATGCCCGTTGCTCCCGCGCGGTAGTGTCTCTGTTACATGCCGCGAGCCAATCTTTTCCGCGGGCGCCGCGAGGATTTGGCAACCCGTCGGTGAAACCACTCGCTTCCATCCGGTCGAATGAAACCTATTGTGACAGCAAGAGGAGACAGCCGGCGGCGCGAGAAAATCCTCTCGCGCAAACAAGGCGCCCGAGAGCCGCGGCCGGCCATCTCCATTCCTCTTGCGAGGTCGTCAAGGGGTCTCCGGAGCGCTCGGCGGCGGAGGCGGAGGGGGTTTGCGCGCGGCCGGCTTGCGCACCACCTTCTTGGCGCTGACCTTCCTTGCCATTGCTTTCCTGACGACCTTTTTCGCCGCCGTCTTCTTGGCGGATCCCTTCTTGCCCGCAGCCTTCTTCATCGGCCTTTTCTTGGCCATTGCCTTGCGCGCGGTTTTTTTGACAGCGCCCTTTTTTGCCGTGCCCTTCTTCGCGACACTCTTCTTCGCCGCGGCTTTCCTTGCTGGCTTTTTAATGGTTGCCTTCACCATGTTCAAAGTTCCTCTGCTGTTTTTAGCCGGCTGATTCGAAATGCCGGCTAGAGGCTTGCATAGCGTACCGTTGTTAATCAGCTGTGCAAGAGGCGTTGCTTCGCAAGCAACGCAAATGAGCGCGAATAACGCGCCGCCCGCGCGTCCAAAAGTGCTTTCGGCCGAGTTCCCTTCGATGAAATACCCTCCGTCTGATTACCTGCAATCGTCGCGCGCGAAGTGCCGGCCGCGAGCGAATCGTGGACGCCAACAAGATGCGATCAAGTGCGTCCAGGTGGCGTGACCAGGCTCTAGCCAAGGGCGTTCGTTGATTCAAAAACCTATTATATTTAAACGCTCTATTCTATTTTTCGAGGCCTCGGAACACGCCCGCATCGAGGCTTTTCACAACCGCTTTCGTCATTTCTCGCGATGCTTTCGCAAGGCGCCATTTCGACCGGCACAATCGGTTTGGCAGGATCGAATTCACTCGCGGCGCGCGGTCTTCGAGCAAATCGCGCGGCGCCAATTGAACACGTGGATTGGCCAAAAAAAAATTTTGTTGGATGAAAAAAAATATCGTTGGAAACGGCGTTGCCATCGCTCCAATCGTTACGCATCGCGCGAATCACCCGAATCAAACGGTGATTCGCGGTCGCTTTTCAGACCCCAAGTTTCGCTTTCAAGAGCTCGTTGACGAGCCGCGGATTGGCCTTGCCGCCAGTGTCTTTCATGACCTGACCGACAAACCAGCCGAGCATCGAAGGCTTGGCCCGTGCCTGCGCGGCCTTGTCCGGATTCGCGGCGACGATCGCATCGACGCAGGCCGCGATCGCGCCATGATCGGTGACTTGCGCCATGCCACGGGCCTCGACTATGGCGCGCGGATCGCCATCCCGATCCTCGGCGATGATGATCGCCAGCACATCCTTGGCGATCTTGCCCGAAATCGTGCCGTCGCTAATGAGATCGACGATCGCGGCGACCTGCCCGGGCTTGATGTGGGACTGCGCGACGGAGAGGCTGAGCGAATTGGCGTAGGCTGCGACATCGCCATTGATCCAATTGGCGACGAGCTTTGCGTCGCGGGGGGATCCTTGATGTTTAACCGCGGCTTCGTAATAGTCCGCGGTGTCCTTGTCGGCGACGAGGACGCCCGCGTCATAGGGCGGCAAGCCGTAATCCCTGACGAAACGAGCCTTCTTCGCGTCGGGGAGCTCAGGCAGATCGCCCGCCAAGGCATCGACAAAAGCCTGGTCGAATTCGAGCGGCAGAAGATCGGGGTCGGGAAAATAGCGATAGTCGTGCGCTTCTTCCTTCGAGCGCATCGAGCGCGTCTCGCCGCGCCCCGGATCGAACAGCCGGGTTTCCTGATCGATCTTGCCGCCGTCCTCGATAATGCCGATCTGGCGGCGCGCCTCGGCCTCGATCGCCTGACCCATGAAGCGGATCGAATTGACATTCTTGATTTCGCAACGCGTGCCAAGCGGCTCGCCCGGGCGGCGCACCGACACATTGACGTCCGCGCGCAGCGATCCTTGTTCCATGTTCCCGTCGCAGGTGCCGAGATAGCGCAGGATCGTGCGCAGCTTCGCCACAAACGCCTTGGCCTCGTCGGCGGAGCGCAAGTCCGGTTTCGACACGATCTCCATGAGGGCAACGCCCGACCGGTTAAGATCGACCAAAGAGTCGGTCGCCGACTGATCGTGCAGCGATTTGCCGGCGTCCTGTTCGAGGTGCAGCCGCTCGATCCCGACCTCGATCTGGTCCGACGGCGAGACATCGACGGCGACGGCGCCCTCGCCGACGATCGGGCTCTTATATTGCGAGATCTGATAGCCCTGCGGCAGATCGGGATAGAAATAATTCTTGCGGTCGAACACCGAGCGCAGGTTGATCTTGGCCTTGAGGCCGAGCCCCGTGCGCACCGCCTGCGCCACGCATTCCTCGTTAATGACCGGAAGCATGCCGGGCATCGCGGCGTCGACAAGCGAGACATTGCTGTTCGGCTCATTGCCGAACGCGGTCGAGGCGCCAGAGAAAAGCTTCGACTTCGAGGTGACCTGGGCATGGACCTCCATCCCGATCACGACCTCGAAATCGCCCGTCGCGCCCTCGATGAGTTTGATGTGAAGCTTCATCGCCTTGCCGCTTGTCGCTTCGAGCGGGCTTATTGCCGCAGCATAACCCAGTTATAACCCCGCTCGCCGGCGAAGCGAAGCCTCCCCGCCGCGAAGAGGCGTGAATCGGGCGGTCGTGAGCCGTCTGCTATGGTATAAAGCCGGAACGGGGGCGTTCCCCTCGGGCTGATCGCACGGCGATGCCGGTTCGCGCCCCGGTCTTGGCCAAGCTGGCGCGGCCCCAGAAGTGGCCACCCTGCGAGCCAGGCTTGCATATCAGCTGCGCGCGAAAGCGCCGCCACGGACCCGTGGCGGCGCTCATGGCTGCCATTCGATTTTGGCCGGGCCTCTCTGGGCCGTGCCTTCGCCTGACAGCGTTACTCAGTACCGTGCGACCACCGGACTCGCGTACGGCCAGGCGAATTTATAGGTCAGGCCAACACGGCCGGTCTGCATGGTCTCTTTCGCGGTGTGATTTGGGATAGCGAAAGTAATGATCCCATTAACCGGGGACCCGAAGCCCGCAGTGTTGAAGCCCCGCGTGCCAAAATCGTAATAACGGTATTCGGCCCGCGCCGTCCAATTGCCGTAGAAATTATATTCGAGGCCGCCGCCGACATCGAAGCCAACACGCTCGACGCTATAGAAGTCGATAATCCCAGGCGCAAGGCCCTGCAATTGTATTTGGCTGCGGATGTCGCCATAGGCAAAGCCGCCAATCGCGTAGATGAGCAAGCGGTTGAAGGCGACGCCGAGACGGGCGTCGGCCGATCCGAACTGGCGGATCGCGGTATTCAGATAATTAAGAGGTGGAGCCGAGGCGTTTCCAGTGATGCCGGCGAAATTGTATTCGAGCTGCACGCCAGCGACGATGGGTCCCGCGAACTGATAATTGAAGCCGACGTGAATACCGCCGAAAACCCCCGAGCTTCCGTAGCTGTCGGAAGGCGGAAATATCGGAATACCAGTCACACGGACCCCGGTCCGGCCCGCTCCGCCGCCAACTTGCACGCCAAGTTCGAAGCCTGTCCAGGTAAAGACGGGCAAAGGCGCGAGCGGTGCCACGCCAAGATCCGCCGCGAAGGCGGATGTTCCCGTCACTAGAACGCCGGCCGCCGCGCCGGCCAAACAATGCAAGAAATCTCGCTTCATGGAATCGCTCCCCTCTGTCGCTTCAACTTTTAGCCGTCGTTGTCGGCATTGACTCTTACCACCAACGCAAAACCTCACAAGCGCGCCGGAGCCACAATTCCGCGTTAATCGCACAACGACGTTGCAATTTCGCGGTGTGTTGCATTTTTGTTGCACCTCCGGCACCGGATTTCTTCGTGGGAAACCACGGCGGGTTTGGAACATTGCAAATCCCGCCGGCGTGGCTGGGCTTTGCCCGGCGGGAGAGCGTCCTTAATTAGATCCGGAAGCGCTTGGTCCTTTAAGAATTATATAAAGAGGTCATGCGTAGTGAAGCGGCGGCGCAAGTGGCGAACCTTTGTTGGCGAGCACCATGGACCATTTCCTAATCGCGCTCCGGCGAAGCAGCGACGCCGCAAGAAGCTCGGGCTGGCTACTTGACTCGTCGTTTTTGCAATGCCACTCGCTGCGATCACGCGAAACGCGGCATGAGACAAGGCGGGATGGGATGTCGAAGGCGTTCGTTTTTCCGGGACAAGGATCGCAAGCGGTCGGCATGGGCAAGGCGTTGGCGGAGGCTTTCCCGGAGGCCCGCGCGGTTATGGCCGAGGTTGATGAGGCCCTTGGGCAAAATTTGTCCGGACTCATGTTCGAGGGTCCGCCGGGCGAACTCACCTTGACCAAGAACACGCAGCCAGCCTTGCTTGCGGTAAGCCTCGCCGCCATCCGCGTGCTCGAAGCCGAGGCCGGCCTTGATCTTTCGCGGGACGCCAGCTTTGTCGCCGGCCATTCGCTCGGCGAATATTCGGCGCTCGCCGCGGCGGGCTCGTTGGGCGTGGGGGCGGCCGCGAAACTGCTGCGCGTGCGCGGGCTTGCCATGCAGGAGGCCGTGCCAGTTGGCACCGGCGCGATGGCGGCGCTGCTTGGGCTCGATTACGACGCGGCCCTCGCAATCGCCAAGCAAGCGGCCGATGAAACCGGCGGCGGCGCGATCTGCGAGGTCGCCAACGACAATGGCGGTGGCCAGGTTGTGGTATCCGGGTCCCGCGCCGCGGTGCATCGCGCGATCGAAATTGCCAAGGCGCGAGGCGCGCGCCGTTCGATTCTGTTGCCGGTGTCGGCGCCGTTTCATTGCGCCTTGATGCAGCCCGCCGCCGAGGCCATGGCGGCGGCGCTCGCCACGGCCGCACTCAAGCCGCCCTGCGTTGCGCTCGTCTCGAATGTCCTGGCGGCACCGGTCACCGAGCCGGAGGAGATCCGCAAGCTTTTAGTCGCCCAGGTGACCGGCGCGGTGCGCTGGCGGGAAAGCGTGGCCTTCATGGCGAGCCGGGGAATTTCGCTGTTCGTCGAATGCGGCGCCGGAAAAGTCTTGGCCGGACTTGGCAAAAGGATCGCCGGCGCGGCGCGCAGCGTTTCAATTGGAATTCCTGCCGACATCGATCTTTACCGGGCCATGGCTTAAACCCTGGCGGCCGTCACGGGAGGTTAATAGTCTGATGTTCGATCTTACCGGCAAGACGGCCCTCGTCACGGGGGCGAGCGGCGGCCTCGGCGGCGCCATCGCGCGAGCCTTGCATGAGCGAGGCGCGATCGTCGGGCTATCGGGCACCCGCCGCGATGCGCTCGACGCGCTCGCCGCCGAACTTGCAACCGACGTCCACGTCTTTCCTTGCGATCTCGGCCATAAAGCCGCGACAGAAGCGCTGATTCCCGCCGCCGAAGCCGCGATGGGAAGCGTCGAAATCCTTGTCAACAATGCCGGCGTGGCCAGGGACAATCTCTTCATGCGGATGAAGGACGAGGAATGGGAAAGCGTTCTTGGCGTCAATCTGACCGCCGCCTTTCGTCTCTCCCGAGCCTGCCTCAAGGGGATGCTGCGCAAGCGTCATGGGCGCATTATCGGGATCAGCTCGATCGTTGGGGTGACCGGCAATGCGGGCCAGGGCAATTATGCGGCCGCGAAAGCGGGAATGATCGGCATGTATAAGAGTCTCGCCGCCGAAGTGGCGAGCCGCAACGTGACCGTAAATTGTATCGCGCCCGGGTTTATCGAGAGTCCGATGACCGATGGCTTGAATGAGAAACAGAAAGCGGCAATCCTCGCCACGGTACCAATGGGACGCCTCGGAACCGGCGCCGAGGTCGCCGCCGCGGTCGTTTACCTGGCGAGCTCGCAAGCCTCCTATGTCACCGGCCAGACCCTCCATGTAAATGGGGGAATGGCAATGTATTAAATAGGATATGAGGCTGTTCGCGGGGATCGCGCGGGCTCTCGCCAACCGCACTGAAGTATGTTACCAACCCGCTCAAGCGATCAGGGAGGCAGTTCGCGGGCGCCCGCGTCGCGCCGACGCCTGCCCAGGGCGGCGAACTGTAAGTAAATTGTGAGGACGAGGAACAAACAACCATGAGCGATGTCGCCGAGCGCGTGAAAAAGATTGTAGTGGAGCATCTCGGTGTCGATGCCGACAAAGTCATCGACAGCGCCAATTTCATGGAGGACCTTGGCGCCGATTCTCTCGACACGGTCGAGCTCGTCATGGCGTTCGAAGAGGAGTTTGGCGTCGAGATTCCGGACGATGCCGCTGAAACCATTGTGACGGTCGGGGACGCCATCAAGTTTCTTGAGAAAGCATCCGCTGCTTGATTTGGTGCAAGCATGCGCGGCCAGGCATCAAGGTGACTTAGGAGGAACCGATGCTCGCACGCGCCGGCGAAGCGGCACAAAGCTTTTAACGCCTCCGCGGAGGGCGCGGGCACGATGGGCCGCTCCTCCAATCAAAGCAGGTGCCGCGGGGGGCGGCAACGCCGGCAGGTATAGTCGCAAGGTCGTCTAGATGCGCAGGGTAGTTGTCACGGGTCTCGGCATGGTCTCGCCGCTTGCCTGTGGAGTCGAGCCGACCTGGAGCCGTTTGTTGGCCGGTCAAAGCGGCGCCCGCCGCATCGAAGGGTTCGACGTCTCTGATCTGCCCTGCAAGATCGCCATGCCAGTGCCGCGTGGCGACGGCGACAACGGGAGCTTCAATCCCGACCAATGGATGGAGCCGAAAGAGCAGCGCAAAATCGATGACTTCATCCTTTACGCTGTCGCGGCGGCGACCCAGGCGCTTGCGGACGCTGGCTGGCAGCCGTCCACCTATGAAGAGCAGGTCGAGACGGGTGTTCTTATCGGCTCGGGGATCGGCGGCCTCGGCGGCATCGCCGAGACCGCGATCGTCTTGAAGGAACGGGGCCCGCGGCGCGTTTCGCCTTTCTTTATCCCCGGCCGGCTGATCAATCTCGCCGGAGGCTATGTTTCAATTCAGCATGGCCTCAAAGGGCCGAACCATTCGGTCGTTACCGCGTGCTCGACAGGAACCCACGCGATTGGCGACGCCGGGCGCCTGGTCGCCCTGGAAGATGCCGAAGTCATGGTCGCGGGGGGCGCCGAATCGGCGATCAATCGGATCGGCATCGCCGGGTTCGCTGCATGCCGGGCCCTATCCACGAATTTCAACGACCGGCCGCAGCAAGCCTCCCGGCCCTATGATAAGGACCGCGACGGTTTCGTCATGGGCGAGGGCGCCGGCTGTGTCGTCCTCGAAGCCTACGAACACGCCAAGGCGCGCGGCGCCAAAATTTACGCCGAACTTGCCGGCTACGGCATGTCGGGGGACGCCTATCACGTCACCGCGCCCCAGGGGAGCGGCGAGGGGGCCTACCGGGCCATGGCGGCGGCGATCAAGCGGGCCGGGATTTCACCGGGCGACATCGACTATATCAACGCGCATGGAACCTCGACGCCGCTCGGCGACGAAATCGAGATTCGGGCGGTCGAGAAGATAGCAGGCAACAGCGGCCGGTCACTTTCCATGTCCTCGACGAAATCGGCGATTGGACATCTCCTCGGTGCGGCGGGCGCCGTCGAGGCGATCTTTTCGATTCTGGCGATCAGGGATCAAATCGTCCCGCCGACGCTCAACCTGGATCACTTATCGGTTGCAACCGAAATCGATCTCGTGCCGCACAAGGCGCGCAAGCGCGAGGTCGAATTCGTTCTGTCGAATTCTTTCGGATTTGGCGGCACCAACGCCTGCTTGGTCTTCAAGCGTCCGCAATGACCGGCGGGGCAAGGCCGCGGCATGGCGGCCATCTTGGAAATTCCAGCACTGAACCCGATTTCGCCATATTTTCCGGGCCGGATAAGTAAGATAGGTCGGTTCGCGGTCAGTGCATATGGCGGCGAAACGGAGCCCGTTTCGGATCAGGAAAATGCAACGCAGCAAACCCTTAAACCCAACAACCGGGGGACGACCCATGGCGATCGAGCGTTTTCCCAAGCGAAACGGCTGGCGTGGCAGATTCGTGGGCTGAGTTGATGGACGGTACGCCTTCAAGACCGAACGGAAACGACGCGCCGGACCGGCCGGATCAGACCCTTCCCGACGAGACTCATCCGGGCGGCCGATTCGCGGGGCAAAGAGTAACGCCGCAAAGCCCCAACGAGGCGTTGCAGCCCGCCGCCGCACCGCCGCCGCCGCCAATCCCGGCGAGCCGCAGGTGGCCCACGCTTTCGGCGTTCAGCGGACTCCTCTCATTTCTGTTGGTCGCGGCGATCGCCTCCATGTCGGGGCTCGTCTGGAGCCGCCACCGGATGCATGAACCTGGTCCGCTCGCCGCTAGCAAGGTCGTCTACATCGCGCCGGGCACGGAAGGTCCCGAAATCATCGCCGAACTCGAGCACGAAGGGGTTATCGACAGTCCGTTTTTGCTCAATATCGAACTCTTGCTCGAAGGTAGCCGTTCAAAGCTCAAGCCCGGCGAATATCTTTTCAAGCAAGATGCCAGTCTTCGCGACGTGATCGACGCGCTGGTCAGCGGCAAGCAGGTGCTGCACGCGATCACAATTCCTGAAGGCTTGACCAGCGAGCAGATCGTCGGGCGGCTGCGCGAAAGCGACGTTCTCCTTGGCGACATTACGGAGCTGCCGAAGGAAGGCAGCTTGCTGCCGGAAACCTACAAAGTCGCGCGCGGCGACATCCGGGCCGCCATCGTCAAGAAAATGCAGGATACGCAAAAGCGCATTGTCGATCAGATTTGGTCGCACCGGGCGAGCGGCCTTCCGTTGCGCTCGCCCTATGAGCTTGTCACCCTGGCCTCGATTGTCGAAAAGGAAACCGGCAAGGCAGACGAGAGACCCCGGATCGCGGGCGTCTTCCTGAACCGCCTGAGAAAAGGGATGCGGCTGCAATCCGACCCTACGATTGTTTATGGCTTGGCTGGGGGCAAAGGCTCGCTTGGCAGGGGGATCACACGCGCCGAACTCGAAAAGCCCACCCCCTACAATACCTATTTGATCGACGGTTTGCCGCCGGGGCCGATCGCCAATCCAGGCCGCGCGGCGCTCGAAGCGGTTGCGAACCCCTCCCGCACCCAGGATCTTTATTTCGTCGCCGACGGGACTGGCGGCCATGTTTTTGCGGAAACGCTCGATCAGCATAGCCGCAACGTGCAGCGCTGGCGCCAGATTGAAAAGGACGCGAGAGACAAGCAGGAGCAGCCAGCGCCTGACACCGGCAAGACCGCGCCGGAAACGGCCCCGGCGGCAACGCAGCCCGGCGCCGGCCAGAAAAGCGAGAGCGGGCCGTCTTCCATCTACGGATCGCTGCCGGCATCGCTCGACGCCCCGCCAAGCGCGGCGCCCGCACGGCCATCCCTTTCCTATGCGCCGGCCGCCTCGGCCATTGCGAATGCGATGGCCGAGGCGGCTTCCAGCAAAGCACAGCAAACCAGCAAATCCGAGGCCAAGCCCGCCGCGACGGTAAGTGCGTTTACCTTGGGGCCTGGGCTTGACGAGCTCGGCATTTCGGTGGGCGGCATTCGCTCTCCAGCCGCCACGACGCTCGACGGTCCGTCCGATCAAGCGGATACAGCGGACGCGCCGGGCCGGAACGTCACTTTCCCGGTATCGGCCGGCGGCCGGGCCTGGCAAACCCCGCGCCTGCGCCCAAGCCTTATTCCGGGAACCGGCTACTCGCCGGATGCGTCCAAAGTGCCGGGACCGTCGCCCGCGCCGCAACCGCGAAACGACGGACGGCCTGCGCATGCGCGGGCCTTCGATGCTTCCGAAGGAACTCCCCTCGACCCTCTCCGGAATAAGACCTACGATTTGAATTACGCCAAAACCGTGCCCCCGATTCAATAGGCTGGGCTGCTTCCGGGACCCTGGCCGGCGTGGCCCGCGCGTCAGGCCGCAAGCGCCGCTTCCGGCGGCTTGAGCGCAAACCCGAGGCTTGCGGCGATCGCCGGATGTGTCACATGGCCGCGATGCACATTCAGGCCGCCGCGCAGGCCAGGGTTGCTGGCGATCGCGCCAAGCCCGGCGGCGGCAAGGGCCAGGCCATAAGGAAGCGCCGCATTGTTCAGCGCATGACTCGATGTGATCGGCACCACGCCGGGCATATTCGCCACGCAATAATGGACCACCCCGCCCTTGATGAAAGTCGGGGCGGCATGCGTCGTCTTATGCGAGCTTTCGAAACAGCCGCCTTGATCAATCGCGATATCGACGAGAACGGCGCCTTGCTTCATGCGGCTCAACATTTGCTCGGGGACGAGCTTCGGCGCGGTGGCGCCGGGGATGAGCACCGCGCCAATCACCGCGTCGGCGGCCAAAACCGCGTCCTCGATCGCCGCCGCCGAGGCAAACCGTGTCTTTGCCCGCCCTTGGAACAATTCGTCCAGCTGGCGCAGGCGCGGGAGCGAGCGATCGAGGATCGTCACGTCGGCGCCGAGACCGGCCGCCATCCGTGCCGCTTGGGTTCCGGCAACGCCGCCGCCCAGCACAGCGACCCGCGCCGGAAGAACCCCCGGGACGCCGCCAAGCAAGACGCCGCGGCCGCCGTTCTGGCGCCGCAGAGCCACGCCCGCCGCCTCGATCGCGAGCCGCCCGGCGACTTGGCTCATCGGCGCGAGTAGCGGCAGGCCTTGGCCGTCGGGCCCGGTTACGGTTTCATAGGCGATGGCGGTGCAGCCGGAAGCCAACAACCCTTTTGTCTGCGCGAGATCGGCAGCAAGATGCAAAAATGCGAAAACGATCTGATTTTCGCGCAGCTTCGTCCATTCGCACTCTTGCGGCTCCTTCACCTTTACGATCATTTCGGATTTGGCGAAAATTTCGGCGGCGGTGTCTACTATTGTGGCGCCGGCCGCCAGATAGGCCTGATCCGTGGCATTGATCCCGGCGCCGGCGCCAGTTTCGACGCTCAGCTCATGTCCGGCGGCGGCAAATTCGCGGACCGACTCCGGGGTCAACCCGACCCGATATTCATGTTTCGTGATTTCCTTCGGCACGCCGATCCGCATTCGCCACCTTCAAGCACACAGCCGAGCATGCCCTTCGGAACATGGCCCAAAAAACCTGGGTTTCAAGTGACCCTTTCTTGGGGAGGAAACCACCCTCGCGGCACAGTCCGTCGATTCATGCTCCGTTCATCGGTGGTCGGCTATACTATGCTCTACTATGCTCAAGCAATGCAGGGCCGCGTCGGGTCGCCCTGTTAGGGAAAGGCCGATGGTCAAAGGTCCTGATGCCCTGGGTGCGCTCATCGCTTTGAACCGCTTTGGCCTCGGTGCGCGGCCCGGCAGCCTCGCTGCCGCGGGAGGCGATCCGCGCGGCTTTCTCAAGGAGGAGGTGGGCAGCGCAGATGTGGCCTTGGTGCTGGCTGAACTTCCGCCAACCAATACCGCGCTGCAGCAGATGTTCGCGGATCAGGAGCGCATACGCGAGGAGCGTGAACGCGGCGCTAAGGTCGTATCGGCGGCTCCGGCGAACGTCATGATAGCGACCGAGCCGGGCATGGCGGCCATCGCGAATCCTTCCTCACCAAATCCTGCGAAGACCAATGGTTCGGCCATCGATGCCAAGCCAAAGCCCGCCGCGCCTACGCTGGAGCAGAAGCTGTTCCGTGCCGAGGCGCGGGAGCGTCTCCGGAAACAAACTGGCGCGGAGGCGGGATATGTCGAGCGGCTGGTTGCTTTCTGGTCGAACCATTTCGCCGTGTCGGTGGCAAAAGGCCAATTTGTCCGCGTCGCCGCGGGGCCTTTCGAGCGCGAGGCTATCCGTCCGCATGTGCTCGGCCGATTCGGCACTATGCTGCACGCGGTCGAGACCCATCCGGCTATGCTGTTTTATCTCGACAACCAGGTGTCGATTGGACCCAACTCGAAGGCTGGGCAGAATCGCGGCAAGGGGCTTAATGAGAACCTAGCGCGGGAGATCCTTGAGCTGCACACGCTCGGCGTCGGCGGCGGCTATACGCAGGCCGATGTGACAGCGCTGGCAAATATCCTTACGGGCTGGACCTTCGCCGGCCGAGAGGGCCGGGTCGCCGAACCCGGCACATTCGCCTTCACGCCTAACCGGCACGAGCCGGGTGCGCAGCAGCTTCTCGGCGAGACCTACGCGCAGGAGGGTCAGGCGCAAGGCGAGGCGGCGCTTGCCGATCTCGCGCGCCATCCGGCGACCGCGACACATCTGGCGACGAAGCTCACCCGCCATTTCATCGCCGACGAGCCTCCCCCTGCTCTTGTCGCCAAGCTCGCCAAACAGTTTCGCGACACGGACGGCGATTTGAAGGCGATGTCCTTGGCGCTCATTGACGACGATACGGCATGGCGGGCGCCGCTGACGAAAATGCGCACGCCAGCGGAATTTCTCATCGCCATGGCGCGCGCGACGGGCTTTCTGCCGCCCGATCCCGGACCGGTCCTCGGCGCTTCATACGCCATGGGAATGCCATTGTGGCAGCCGCCGGGGCCGAATGGCTTTGCCGACAGCGTCGCCGCCTGGGCGTCGCCCGAAGCCATGAAGCTGCGGCTTGATGTCTCCTGGCAAGCGGCGCAGCGCGCGCGCGACATCGGCAATCCGATGAGCGTGCTCGATACGGTCGGGGGTTTGGCCACGTCACGCGAGACGCGCGAGGCAGTGTCGCGCGCCGAGTCGCGCCAGCAGGCACTGGCCATAGTGTTCATGTCGCCCGAATTCCAGCGGAGATAATCATGGCCTTCTGCTGCGAAACACCCTCGCCGTCCCGCCGCGCCCTGCTTGTCACGGGCGGAGCGTTCGCTGCATGGGCGCATTTGCCGCGCTACGCCCGTGCGGCGAATGGCCGCGACCCGAACCTCATCGTCATCATCCTGCGCGGCGCGCTTGATGGACTCTCGGCAGTCGGACCCGTCGGCGATCCCGATTACGAAGGCTTGCACGGCGACATCGCGCTATCGCTCACCGGCGAGCACGCGGCGCTGCCGCTTGACGGATTCTTCGCGCTCAATCCGGCGATGCCCACCTTCGCGCGGCTTTACAAAACCGGACAGGCGACGCTCGTGCACGCTGTTGCGACCAGCTATCGCGAGCGGTCGCATTTCGACGGGCAGGATGTGCTTGAGAGCGGATATGCCGGTCCGGGGCGCACCGATTCGGGTTGGCTCAATCGTGCAATCAGCAATTTTCCGACCGGCGATAAGATGCGCCGAGCGCGTGGCCTCGGCGTCGGCGCAGTGGCGCCGCTCGTCATGCGGGGGCCCGCCCCTGTGCTCGGCTGGGCGCCGCAGATCGTGCCGACGGCGAGCGACGATCTTGCCGCGCGCGTCCTCGATCTCTACCTGCACCGGGATACCGCCCTTGCCGCCGCGCTGCGTGAGGGCCTCGAGACCGACCAGTTGGCGGCGCGCGGCGGGCTCGCCGGCGACGTTGCGAAAGCGCGCGGTGGCATGGATCAGCCGAACGGCATGCGCCAGGCGGCGATGGGCGCGGCGAGGCTGATGGCCGCCGCCGACGGGCCCCGCGTCGCGGCCCTTTCCTTCGACGGCTGGGACACGCACGCCAATGAAGGTGGAGCTACCGGACAGCTGGCCCGGCGGCTTTCGGGCCTCGATGGCGCCTTCGAGGAATTCGAGAGAGGGCTCGCCGAGAAATGGAAGGACACGGCCGTCGTCGCCATAACCGAATTCGGTCGGACCGCGAGGATCAATGGAACGATCGGCACCGATCACGGCACCGGGACCATCGCATTTCTTGCCGGAGGCGCGGTCAAGGGAGGTCGAGTCGTCGCCGATTGGCCGGGCCTCAAGCCCGGGCAGCTCTATCAGGGGCGCGATCTCAAATCGACGACGGATCTGCGGGCGGTGCTCAAGGGGCTGCTCTCCGATCAATTTGGCCTCTCGGCCGCAGTCCTCGCCGACAAAGTGTTCCCAGATTCGGCCAATGTAAAGCCAATGCCGGGCCTGATCGTCTAGGGAGGGCCCATACCAGCGGCATTAGGAACTGACCGACGCCCAGTCTCGTGTGACAATTGAGGCAATGCGCTTTGGTTCTGTGCCGACGGCATTCCATGCGGCGTCGCGATGAGCTGCGGCTGGTGATGTCCCCCGACAGTGACTGAACTCTCAAATCCAGGCTTTTGCAAATATGCTTGCCGGAAAGACATTGGCGACATAGTTCGCCGATCCGCGTGACAATATGCTGCGGGGTCGGGCGATTGCGGCGGTGCGGCCGCGACGACCGGTCCGGCAAGAAGGCCAATGTCCTCGGGGGCATAACGCGGCAACCATTTGCAAACGGGGCGCGGACAGACGCCTGCGGCGCGTGCGGCGGCCCGCGGCGCCCGTCCGCGCGCCACCTGTATGATGATCCGCGCTCGACCGATCCGCGTCATTCGGGCATGTTGGCGACGTTCTTCCGGTCCTCCTCTGGAACACTGAAGCTTTGCAACCTCAGCTTCCGCGGCCTGGACCGGATCGACAACCTACGGAAAGCTCACGGCTAGCGACTGAATGTGGTAGGCTCCATGCTGGAAAACGGCCGTGATGCCGCGCCACACAGCGTCCGGGCGGTGGCTGCGGGTTGTTTGCGCTGTATTTCGCCACGACTTCGCCGGCCGTGGATCTGGCGCGCCCCTGCCCGCTCGCGGCGAAGCGCAACGGACGGGCGGACGAACAAGCTTGTCACTGTCCCGTCATTAAAGCTAACGAAATTCCGGTGATTTCCCTTGGGGAGGCAAATTTGAATTCGCAGGTGGAGAGACAGAAGCCCGATACGGCAAAGCGCGCGGGGCAGCCAAGGCGCGGCCCGAAAAGCAATCCCGCCACCATGAAAAATATTAAAGCGCTGGTCGCCGCAACTCTGGTAAGGGAAGAAAGTGTCGATGCTTCGACCGAATCTTCGAGCCAAGGCAACGGGGTTTTGGTCGAAGCCGCCGCGGCTGCGTCGGTCTCGGCCATAAACACTCTAGACGAAGCCGCTGCGCCGCCGCGCGGGGTTGCGCCATCGCCGCACCGCTTCATCAATCGCGAATTGTCCTGGCTCGAATTCAACCGGCGAGTCTTGCTGGAGGCCTCTAACCGCAATCATCCCTTGCTCGAGCAATTGCGATTCCTGTCGATTTCCGCCGACAACCTCGATGAATTCTTCATGGTGCGGGTCGCCGGTCTGCGCGGCCAGATGCGCGCCGGAATCGCGGCGCCATCCGAGGACGGGCTCTCGCCGCCCGAACAGCTTGGCAAGATCCGCGAGCGCGTGAACCTTTTGGCGGCGGAGCAGCAGCGCCGCTGGCGCGAGTTACGTAAGGAGCTGCACGGCGCGGGAATAACGCTAGTCGATCCGCCAGACCTCACCAAGGTGGAAACGGATTGGCTGCGCCAGCATTTCTTGACGCATGTCTTTCCGGTTCTGACGCCGCTTGCCGTCGATCCGGCGCATCCGTTTCCATTCATCCCCAATTTCGGCTTTACCATCGCGCTTGAAATGCTCGGACCAAGCGATCACAAGAATCGCAAGGCCTTGATCCGCCTCCCAGCCAAGATCGAACGGTTCATCCGCCTCCCCGACGAGCCAGGCGAGAAGGGGCAGCGCTTCGTCGCGCTCGAAACCGCGATCGGCATGTTCACGCAAAGCCTGTTTCCCGGCTGTCACGTGCGTGGTCACGGGCTCTTCAGGGTGATTCGCGACAGCGATCTCGAAGTCGAGGAGGAGGCCGAGGATCTGGTGTTATTGTTCGAGAGCGCGCTGAAGCGGCGGCGCCGGGGTTCCGTCATAAGACTCGAATTCGATAGCAGCATGCCCGAGGAGCTGCGCGGATTTGTCGCCGAGGAACTTGATGTCGTGGGAGACGAGATTTTCATCCTGGACGGGATGCTGGCCTTGAACGAGCTGTCCGAGCTTGTCGGTCTCGACCGGCCGGATCTCAAGTTCAAGCCCTATAATCCGCGCTTTCCGGAGCGCGTCCGCGACAATGGCGGCGATTGTTTCCTCGCGATCAAGCAAAAGGATCTCGTAGTCCACCATCCTTATGAATCCTTCGACGTGGTGGTCCAGTTCCTCAATCAGGCGGCGGCCGATCAAAATGTCGTCGCGATCAAGCAGACGCTCTATCGCACCTCTTCCGACAGTCCGATCGTGCGTGCCCTGATCGAGGCGGCGGAAGCCGGCAAGTCGGTAACCGCCCTCGTCGAGCTCAAGGCGCGCTTCGACGAGGCCGCCAACATTCGCTGGGCGCGCGACCTCGAGCGCGCTGGCGCGCAAGTGGTGTTCGGCTTCATCGAATTAAAGACCCATGCTAAATTATCGATGGTCGTGCGCCGCGAAGCAGGTTCCCTCACCACCTATTGCCATGTCGGCACCGGCAATTACCATTCGGTGACGGCGAAGATCTATACCGACATTTCGTTCTTTACCGCCGATCCGGTCATCGGACGCGATGTCTCGCGCATCTTTAATTATATCACCGGCTATGCCGAGCCGGCCGGGCTCGAACGGATCGCGGTTTCGCCGATTTCGCTCAAGCAGCGGCTTCTCGAACATATTGGACAAGAGATCGCCTTCGTCAAAGCCGGTAAGCCCGGCGCGATCTGGGCAAAGTGCAATGCCCTCGTCGATCCCGAGATCATCGACGCCCTCTATGCGGCGAGCAATGCGGGGGTAAACATCGACCTCGTCGTGCGCGGGATCTGCTGCCTGCGGCCGGGCGTCGAGGGGCTGTCCGAAAACATAACGGTTAAATCGATCATCGGCCGGTTTCTCGAGCACGCCAGGGTTTATTGCTTCGGCGGCGGCCACAATCTGCCGCATCCCAAGGCGCATGTCTATATTTCGTCGGCCGACCTGATGCAGCGCAATCTCGACCGGAGAGTCGAGGCGCTGCTGCCGATTCTCAATCCGACCGTGCATGAGCAGATCCTCGATCAGATCATGGTCGCCAATCTGATCGATAATCAGCAGAGCTACCGGGTCCTGCCGGACGGTTCGAG
>JBOHJQ010000066.1:0-21047 GCA_050728655.1 Methylocella sp. | reverse complement strand
CCCGAAGGCGAGCTTGCGATCGCCAATGCGGTGATCTATGCCGCGACCGCGCCTAAGTCGAACGCGGCCTATGCGGCCTTCAACGCCGCGGCGCGGCTTGCCAAGGACCGCGGCTCGTTAATGCCGCCAAAAATCATTCTCAACGCGCCGACGAAATTCATGAAAAAGGAAGGATATGGCGCGAACTATGCCTATGATCACGCCGCGCCGGAAGGATTTTCGGGCCAAGATTACTGGCCGGAGGCGCTCGGACGGCAGTTGCTGTATCGGCCGGTTGGCCGCGGCTTCGAGAAAGCTCTGCGCGCCCGGCTCGACCATTGGGCCAAGCTGCGAAAGCAAAGGAGCGATCAAGATTGACATCGCGGGTTGCTTTTCCTATCCGCCGGTCCGGCGAAAATGCGTTCGGTTTCTCGTTTCCTCATTTAAAAATAGCGCGCCTATCCGGATGCGGATATCTGGCAACCACCGACAAAATCTTGCGGCAGCCGCGCGGAGTCCAACGGCATGATCGATCGCAATGATCTGCGATGGTATCGCGACGCGATTATCTATCAGCTGCATGTGAAATCCTTCTTCGACGCCAACGATGACGGCATCGGCGATTTCGCCGGGCTGACCGAGAAGCTCGATTACATCAAGGATCTCGGCGCGACCGCGATCTGGGTGATGCCGTTCTATCCTTCGCCGCTGCGCGACGACGGTTATGATATTTCTTCCTATCGCGGCATAAACCCCGCCTATGGCAGCCTGCGGGATTTCAAACGGTTCGTGCGCGAGGCGCATGAGCGGGGCCTGCGGGTCATCACCGAGCTCGTGATCAATCATACCTCGGATCAGCATCCCTGGTTCCGGCGCGCCCGCGCGGCCAAGCCCGGCTCGGCGGCGCGCAATTTCTATGTTTGGGCGAACACGGATCGCGCCTACAAGGACGCCCCGATCATTTTTCTCGATACGGAAAAGTCGAACTGGACCTGGGACGATCAGGCAAAAGCATTTTATTGGCATCGCTTCTACCCGCATCAGCCTGACTTGAACTTCGACAATCCCCGGGTCCTCGAAGCCGTGCTCGAGGTGATGGCGTATTGGCTCGACATGGGCGTCGATGGCTTGCGGCTCGACGCCATACCCTATCTTGTCGAGCGCGAAGGCACCAATTGCGAAAACCTCCCGGAGTCTCACGCCGTCCTCAAGAAGATCAGAGCCGCGGTCGATGCCCGCTATCCGGACCGGATGCTTCTCGCGGAGGCGAATCTTTGGCCCGAGGAGACCGCGCAATATTTCGGCCACGGCGATGAATGCCATATGGCTTTTCATTTTCCGCTCATGCCGCGCATCTACATGGCGCTGGCTCAGGAGGACCGGCATCCGATCACCGATATCATGCGGCAGACGCCGGAGATCCCGGACGGCGCGCAATGGGCGATCTTTCTCCGCAACCATGACGAGATGACGCTTGCCATGGTGACCGACAAGGAGCGCGACTATCTATGGTCCTTTTATGCCGCCGATCCGCGAGCGCGGATAAATCTCGGCATTCGCCGCCGTCTCGCCCCGTTGCTCGAAAAAGACCGGCGCAAGATCGAGCTTCTGAATTCGCTGCTCTTCTCCATGCCCGGCACGCCAGTCATTTACTATGGCGACGAGATCGGCATGGGCGACAACATCTATCTCGGCGATCGCGACAGCGTGCGCACGCCGATGCAATGGTCGCCTGACCGCAATGGCGGGTTCGGCCGTGCCGATCCGGCCAAGCTCTTCCTCCCCGCGATCCAAGACCCAGTTTACGGTTTCAGCGCCGTCAATGTCGAAGCCCAGCTCGCGAGCCCATCGAGCCTGTTGACCTGGATGCGGCGGATGATCGCGGTGCGCCGTTCGCATCTGTCCTTCGGGCGCGGCACGCTGCGGTTCCTGCATCCGTCGAACCGCAAGGTCCTGCCCTATCTCCGTGAATTCGAGGGCGAGCGGATTCTCTGCGTCGCCAACGTATCGCGGGCACCCCAAGCGGTCGAGCTCGATCTCGCCGAATTCAAGGATACGGTGCCAATCGAGCTTACCGCCGGCAGCGTTTTTCCGGCGATCGATTCGCGGTCCTATCTTTTGACCTTGCCGGCGTACGGCTTTTTCTGGTTCAGGCTCGAAGCGGACACGAGCAAGGCGCGCCACGATCAGCAACCGACGCCGGGATTGTTCACGCTGGTCGCCACCGGCAAGCTCGAAACGATCCTCGCGGGCCGCGAGCGCATCGCGTTCGAGCGCACGGTGGCGCCGCGCTTCCTGGCCTCGCGGCATTGGTTTGCTGATGCGGGGACGCCGATCGGCAGCGTTTCGGTCAAGGACTTCGCCGTGTTTCGCAATGGCGCAGAGTCCCGTTTCGTTCTCCCGGTCCTCGATGTTGAGCTGCCCGGCCGGGTTGAGACTTATTTCACGCCGCTTGCGGCCGAACCGGAACGGGAGGACGGGCCGTCCCTCGTGCACGCCGCCGCGCGCTTGCGCCGTGGTGGTTCGACCGGCCTGCTGTACGAGGCAGAGGCGTGCGAAGGGTTCGCCCCAGCGATCTTGGCGGCGCTCCGGCGCGGCGAAAGATTGGCTACGGACCAAGGCGGAACAATTTCTTTCCTGCCGGCGCCTCAACTCGCCACCGAGCCCATGATCGAGGCGTCCGATGTCCGTCGTATTGGCTCGGGTCGGCGCAACTCCTCACTCGTCCTTGCCAACCAAATGATGCTGAAAATCCACCGCCGGCTAGACGCCGGCGAAGACCCCGAGGTCGAGGTCCTGCCGTTTTTGTCCGAAGTGGCGCACTTTTCCAATTCCCCGCGCTTGCTCGGCGTTGTCGAACACGTCGATCGCGCGGGAAACCGCGCTGTGCTCGCGATCCTGCAAACTTTTGTTCGCAATCAGGGCGATGCCTCGACCTGGACGCTCGATGCATTAAAGCGAAGCCTCGAGGCGGCTGCCCTGACACCCTGGCAAGAAGGCCGCGCGGGCCATGAGGAATTCGCAGCTTATGTGCCGCATGGCGGCCGGCTTGGCCTGTACGCGGCCGCGATGCACAAGGCGCTTGCGACGCCAACCGCCGATCCGGCGTTCAAATCCGAGGCGCTGACGTTAGACGATGTCCGCGAAACGGCGGAGGCGGCAAGAATTCTTGCCAAAGCTGCCTTCGTGCGCCTACGCACAATTGCTGCGCGCGCGAGCGGCGACAAGCGCGCTGCGGCCGACCGCCTTCTGGCTCGGCGGCAAGACTGTTTGAACCTCATCGGCAAGCTCGTCCAAAAACCGAAAGGCGCGATCAAAATCCGCATTCACGGCGATTATCGACTTGGCCGGCTTCTGATCGTGAAGGACGATGTCGTGACCGTCGATTTCGGCAATTGGCCTTCCCCATCGGCTGACCAAAAGCGCGCCAAAACGTCGCCGTTGCGTGATGTGGCGGTCATGCTTTGCTCATTTGCGCATGTCGTTGCTGCCGCGAAAACCGATCTCGCCCGCCTCGTTCCCGATCCGGCACTCGCCGTGACAAGGCTTCGCGAGGAACTTATCGAATTTTCCCAAGTCTTCATCCGGGCCTACATGGAAGCGGCGCGCGACAGCCCGATCTGGATCGAGGATGAAGGCACCCGCAGGCGCCTCCTCGTCCTTTACCTGCTGGTCGAGATTCTTCATGACATCGCAAGCGAGGCGGAAAACCGCCCGGAGTGGATTGACACGTCGATCGACAGCATCAACACAATCCTCGATCGCATGGCCACTACGTGACGCATGACCGTGATGAAGGCACCAAGCCGTTGGTCGCCATCAACGCCCCGACCCACAGGCTGGGAAGCAAAGCTTAGATTCAAATACCGGCTGTTTCAAAGGCGTTGCCGCGCTTAAGGCCACTTGAGTCTGTCTGCCGACCTCCGGATCTAGGCGAATAAGTCAACCGCGCGACGTATATTCGGCCTGAAGTGATCGCGGGATAGAAATAGAACATGAATATCGCCGCACCTTGCCTCGTTCCGGATTTCCAGGCGTGCGCCCTCCTGCTCGACGTCGATGGCACCATTCTGGATCTCGCGCCGACACCGCGGGAAGTGCGGGTTCCGCCCTCCCTTCGGCACGCCATGACTAGGCTCAGCGAACGCACCGGCGGGGCGCTGGCGCTTGTCAGCGGGCGCCCATTGAGCGAACTGGATCTGCTCTTCGCGCCGTTGCAACTCCCCGCTGTCGGTGGCCATGGCGCCGAGTTTCGACTCAGTGCCGGGAGCAGCCTCGATATTCCCCGCACGGCACCGCTCGACGCGACGCTCAAGCGCAAATTCGCCGCGATCGCCGAAAACGGACCCGGTATCCTCATCGAGGACAAGGGCTACTCAGTCGCCTTGCACTATCGTCTAGCACCGGAATTAGGCGACGTAGTGAACGAAGCCGCGACAAGAATTTGCCTGGAAAATCCGTCGGAATCGATCGAGCTTCTTCGCGGCAAGTCCGTTCTGGAAATCAAGCAAGCCGGATTCAGCAAGGCCACCGGCGTGCGTCAACTAATGCGCTACTCGCCGTTTCGCGGCCGCCGCCCGATTTTCATCGGCGACGACGTCACGGATGAGTCGGTTTTCGAAATTATCGGGGATTTCGATGGGCTTGCTTTTTCCGTGGGCCGCGTGGTTTCCGGCGTCGATGGACATTTTGAGAATCCGGAAGCCGTGCGCAGCTGGCTCCTGCGAATTTCCGGCGATGGCGGGACTGCCGGGCTATGAATGATTATGGGCTTGATCTCGCCGTCATCAGCACCTGCCGTATCGCCATGCTGATCGATCCGGCTTCCAAGATCGTCTGGATAGGAACCACCGAAGATGTCCACCGTTTCGAGGGAGGGTCAAACTTTTGGACGTAGGATTTAGCAAACGTCTGTTTCCATTGACCGCCATGTCGTTCGATTTCGACGCCAGAGCAATTGTGGCGGGCCGTCTCTTCACACTTTCACCGACGACAGAGGACGCGCTACCGTTTCCAGCGGTTTTCGCTCGGCTGCCACGCCCCAGATCATCTCAATAATCGCGGCCAGGACCATAAGCGCCGAACCCAACAGATAGCCGCCGAAAACGCTGGCGCGCGAGCCGGTTGCAATCAGGCTCCCAAACAGAAACGGCGCTCCCACACCGCCGATCGCAGTGCCGGCCGCGTAAAAAAAAGCGATGGCGAGCGCGCGAATTTCCACCGGAAAGATCTCGGACGCCGTCAGATAGGCGGCTCCCGCCGCCGCGGACGCAAAAAAGAAAATTACCGTCCAGACGATTGTCTGCTGCGTCGCGTCGAGAAGATGATGCGCGAATAGCCAGCCGCTTCCGGCAAGCAGCAAGCCAGAAGTCGCATACGTAACGGCGATCATCGGCTTGCGTCCAATGGAATCAAACAGTGGACCAAGCAATAATGGACCAAGCACATTGCCAAGCGCGAAGGGAAGAATATACCAGCCGACATTGTATGACGGGACATCATAGAAATTCGTAAGAATGAGCGCGTAGGTGAAAAAAATGGCGTTATAAAAGAAGGCCTGTGACAACATGAGCGCAAGCGCCAGAAGGGTCCGGACTCTGAAAGTTATGAAAAGCGTTTGAAAGACTTCCCGCAGCGGCGTGTGCGTTCGCGGCTGCAGCCGCATTGGCGTGAGCGTCGATCCGTCTTGAAAATGCGCGTCATGGCGACGGAATCCGGTTTCGATTTCATCGACCACCTTTTCCGCTTCCTGCTCCCTGCCATGAATGACGAGCCAGCGTGGGCTTTCTGGGATCGACGTCCGCAGAAAAAGAATTATAAGGCCGAGCGCCGAACCAATGAAAAAAGCGAGCCGCCAGCCGATGTCGGGATCGAAGCGGGCCGGGTCGAGAACGAAGATCGATGCGGACGCTCCCAGCGCGCCGCCGATCCAAAACGAGCCGTTGATGGCAAGATCGGTCCAGCCACGATAACGAGCCGGGATCATTTCCTGAATCGTCGAATTGACGGCACTGTATTCGCCGCCTATTCCAGCGCCGGTCAACATGCGGAACAGACAAAAGCTTTCCAGATTCCAGGCAAAAGCCGTAGCGGCCGTGGAAACTAAATAGAGACCTAACGTAATAAAGAAAAGCAGCCTGCGGCCCAGGCGGTCCGTCATCCATCCAAAGCCAAGCGCGCCAACGACCGCGCCCGTGAGATAAATGCTCGACGCCAAGCCGATGTCGGACGCAGTGAAGCGCAGGCGGGGGCTCGCTTCGAGGGCGCCCGCGATAGATCCTGCAAGTGTGACTTCAAGACCATCGAGCACCCAGGTAATTCCGAGCGCCGCCACCACCAGCGTATGAAATCTTCCCCAGGGCAGACGGTCGAGACGGGCCGGGACACGGGTTTCGATAATCTTGCCGGCCGAATCGCGCATCTATCGTCCTTCACGTGTCGCCCAACTGAATACCGGGAAAATAGCACTCCGGAGACTCTACTCGCTGGCTGGGGTTAAATACTTGCCCAAACCACGAAGGCTACGTAGGTTTGGTTCGAAGCAGAATGGCGCTGTCCTGTACCGGCGACGTCCTTCTGCGAACGGACCGACGCCTCGTCAAAGCGAACTGTCCGCGCTGCTTTTGCAAGTCGAGCAAGGAACCGGTTTGCCGGCGGCATGACGCTCAAAACAGGCCGAACCGATCTCCCCTCGGTTCCGGAGCCTTGGCGCCTGAGCGTTGTTCCGCAGGCTTCTCGGCGCGGGCGAGATTATACGCGGAGTTGATCAAGGCAATATGCGAAAAAGCCTGCGGAAAATTACCGACGAGACGTTTTGCCGAAGGGTCGTACTCCTCGGACAGCAGGCCGAGATCGTTGCGCAGCGCGAGAAGCCGCTCGAACAGAATGCGCGCGTCGTCGAGCCTTCCCAAAAGCACGAGATTGTCGACGAGCCAAAAGCTGCAAGCGAGAAATGCGCCTTCGCCCACAGGCAAGCCATCTCCGGCCGTTTGTGTATCGTAGCGGCGCACGAACCCGTCCACCATCAAGCGGCGCTCGATGGCATCGACCGTGCCGGCCAGGCGTCTGTCATCGGGCGGCAAGAAACCGACGAGGGCCATCAGGAGAAGACTCGCGTCGAGATCCTTTCCGCCATAGCTCTGGGTAAAAGCGCCTTGCTCCGGATCGAATGCGTTGGCGCAAACATCATCGTGAATGCGCTGGCGCAGGCGCCGCCAGTGGTCGAGCGGCCCGACAAAGCCGAAGTCTTCGATGCTTTTGACGGCGCGATCAAACGCAACCCAGGCCATGACTTTCGAATACGTGAAATGCCTGCTCGGCCCGCGCACCTCCCAGATGCCTTCGTCGGGCAATGCCCAGATCTTTTCGAGATGCTTCAACAGCTCGATTTGCAGCATCCAATCGGCGGCGTCGGTGACGAGCCGCCGCTTGCGGCTATGATACAACGCATCCAACACCTCGCCATAAATGTCGAGCTGCAGTTGGCCGGCGGCCGCATTGCCGGCGCGCACCGGCGTTGCGCCTGCATAACCGGCAAGCCAAGGAAGCGTGCGTTCAGGAATGTTGCGCTCCCCGCCGAGGCCATAGAGAACTTGCACCAGTGCCGGTTCGCCACCGAGGGCGCGGATCAACCAACCGCGCCATCGCATCGCTTCACCGGCATAACCCCCGTTCATCAAGGCGAGCAAAGTGAACGTCGCATCGCGTAGCCAGCAATACCGGTAATCCCAGTTGCGCGAGCCGCCCAATTGCTCCGGCAGCGAGGTGGTGGGCGCGGCGACAATTCCGCCGCTCGGCTGGAAAATCAGCGCGCGCAAGGTGAGCAGCGAGCGGATCACGGCCTCCGACCAATGCCCGGCGCCCTCGGCCGCCTGCGACCATGCGGTCCACCCGCGTTCGGTTTGTTCGAGCGCTTGATAAGGATCGATGGCTTTGGGCACATCCTCGTAGGAGATACCATAGCTCAGCGTGAAATCCGTCGTTTCCCCGGCGGCGACAACGAATTCGCCGAAATGAGTCCGGCCTCGCGGGCGAAGTTTTAGCGGCGCGCGCAGGACCACGCGATCGGGACCTGCGACTGCCTGCAGACTTCCATCGTCGCGGCGGCGCACCCATGGCACGACTGAACCATAATCGAAACGGATAACGAGCTCGGTGCGCAGCTTAACGCTGCCGCTTATGCCGCGCACGAGGCGGACGAGATGCGAGTCTCGGGCATTTGTCGGCATGAAATCGGTGACGATGGCGACACCATCGGCGGTCTCGATCTTGGTATCGAGAATCAATGTATGGCCACGATAGTTTCGCGTTATCTTGGCGGCTGGATCCGCCGCCTCGATCGACCATCGGCCGTTGTCGGTTGTTCCCAGGAGATTGGCGAAACAAGCAGGAGAATCAAAGCGCGGCCAGCAAAGCCAGTCCACCGACAAGTCGCGCCCGACGAGCGCGGCCGTCTGGCAATCGCCGATGATGGCATAGTCCTCAATGTTCAGAGCCATGGTTTGGCCTCGGGTGGCCTGAAACTCATAGTGAGGGATCAGACCCTAATTGTGACAGGTAATTTTGCGGCACGTAACACTATTGATACCATATCTCATTGCTCAGCTTCAGAATCTTTGAAAAGCTGCAATTGGCGCTGGCGGGAGCAGAAATAGCATAAGGCCTGTGCACCCTGCGAATGGTCGCGGCGGAATAGGCCGATTGTGTGCCGGAGGGTTTGGAGGGGCCGGGCCGTTCAGGGGGTGCGGATGCGCCAGTTGTTGCGCCTTTGGCGCGGTGACGAGGCGGCGGAGCGGTTGGGAGTTGGGGAGCGCGGGTCGCGGCGCTGGCAGCCGCGCTTTGCCGGCGCGGGCGCGGCGGGCGGGAGCGGCGGCGAGGCAACGCTTTGGGCAAGCTTGTTGCGGCGGCTCGGCGCGGCGAAGTGACGGCGCTGGAGCGGCCCCGTTATGCCGGCTTCCCGGCGTGGCATTTGCAGCTGCCGTTGGGCAAGGATCACCATTTCACCTGTCCCCCTTTTGGCGCTGTCCGTGGACGCGGCATCCGCCTTTCGTGGGGCGCGGGTCCCGCGCCGAGGGCTGGGTAAGGATACTGGCGGCATTGCCGCGCCCTTGGCGGCGGGACGGGGCGTGAAAAATTCCGGCGCGCGCCGCCGCTTGCCTCGATCCGTCGTCTTGCACAGCTCGATCGTCCCCTTATATTCGGCGCATCTTGCGTTCCTGCGCTGCCGTACCAATTTGAACTTAATCGGGGACCGGGCGGAAATCCGTCCGCCCATTTGCCGGATCGCCTCGGGATCCGGTGGTCTTGCGGATCGAAGGGAAGAGCAATCATGGCTAAAGTAATCGGAATCGACCTCGGCACCACCAATTCTTGCGTGGCGATCATGGAAGGTAAGACGCCGAAGGTTATCGAGAACGCCGAGGGGGCAAGGACCACACCCTCCATCGTCGCATTCACGGACGACGGCGAGCGTCTCGTCGGCCAGCCGGCCAAGCGTCAGGGCGTCACCAATCCCGAACGGACGTTTTTTGCGATCAAGCGGCTTATCGGCCGGACTTTCGACGACCCGATGACCAAGAAGGACATGGGCCTTGTCCCCTATAAGATCATTCGCGCCTCCAACGGGGACGCCTGGGTCGCGGCGGATGGCAAGCAATATTCCCCCTCGCAGATTTCTGCCTTTATTCTGCAAAAGATGAAGGAGACCGCCGAGGCCTATCTCGGCCAGGAGGTGCGCCAAGCGGTCATTACTGTTCCCGCCTATTTTAACGATGCCCAGCGGCAGGCGACCAAGGACGCTGGCAAGATCGCGGGCCTCGAAGTCCTCCGCATCATCAACGAGCCGACCGCGGCGGCGCTCGCCTATGGCCTCGACAAGAAGGGCTCGGGGGTTATCGCGGTCTACGATCTCGGCGGCGGCACATTCGACATCTCCATCCTGGAAATCGGCGATGGCGTCTTCGAGGTGAAATCGACCAACGGCGATACCTTCCTGGGCGGCGAAGATTTCGATGTCCGCCTTGTCGAGTATCTTGCCGACGAGTTCAGGAAAGACAATGGGATCGACCTGAAAAAGGACAAGCTCGCGCTCCAGCGGCTCAAGGAAGCGGCCGAAAAAGCCAAGATCGAATTGTCGGCCGCGACCCAAACCGAGATAAACTTGCCTTATATTACCGCCGACGCCACGGGACCGAAACATCTCACCTTGAAGCTCACAAGGGCGAAGTTCGAGGCGCTTGTCGACGATCTGATCCAAAAAACCGTCGAACCGTGCCGCAAGGCCTTGAAGGACGCGGGGCTTTCCGCGGGCGAGATCAATGAGATCGTTCTCGTCGGCGGCATGACCCGCATGCCGAAGGTGCAAGACGTGGTCAAAAGCTTCTTCGGCAAGGAGCTGCATAAAGGGGTCAATCCCGACGAAGTCGTCGCGATCGGCGCGGCGGTTCAGGCCGGCGTCCTGCAGGGCGATGTGAAGGACGTGCTTTTGCTCGACGTGACGCCTCTGTCCCTCGGCATCGAGACCCTCGGCGGCGTGTTCACGCGGCTGATCGAACGGAACACGACTATTCCGACCAAGAAGAGCCAGGTATTTTCGACCGCGGAAGATAATCAGACGGCGGTTACGATCCGCGTCTTCCAGGGCGAACGCGAAATGGCGGCGGACAATAAGCTGCTTGGCCAGTTCGATCTCGTCGGGATTCCGAGCGCGCCGCGCGGCGTGCCGCAGATCGACGTCACTTTCGATATCGACGCCAATGGCATTGTCAACGTATCGGCAAAGGACAAGGCAACCAACAAGGAGCAGCAGATCCGGATCCAGGCCTCCGGCGGCCTCAGCGAAGGCGATATCGATAGAATGGTAAAGGACGCTGAGTCGCACGCTACCGAGGATAAGAGACGGCGTGAACTCGTCGATGCCAAGAATCATGGCGAGGCGATGATTCATACCGCCCAGAAATCCTTGGCGGAGTTCGGCAGCAAGGTCGCCGAATCCGACAAGAGTGCGATCGAGGCCGCGATCGGCGCCTTGAAGTCGGCGCTTGAAGGCGAGGACACCGAAGCGATCAAGGCCAGGACGAATGATCTTGTGCAAGCATCCATGAAGCTCGGCGAAGCGATGTATAAGGCGCAAGGCGCCGGGCCGGGCGCGGAGGCCGCGTATGCCGAGACAAAGGACGATGTCATCGATGCGGACTTCAAGGAAGTCGGCCCCGACGACAAGAAAAAATCCGCGTAGACGAGCAGGGAGGTCCGCGAAAATCGTGACTCCTAAGCCAGTTGCATTTTTGGCCGTGCGAGGAGGATTCGATCTGGCGCAATGCGGATCACCCTCCCAGCGGTTTATTTTCGGGGGCCGTTTCTGGCGAAATCAGATTTCACTTGCGCGGATCATGCGCTAGCGTGTGCCGGGAGCCTTTCCTTCGGCGCGGGGGTGATTTTGGCGGTGCTTCGACCCGGCCTCCCGCGCCATTTATGGTGCGGAATGCGGAAACGTGCCTAAAGGGCACGATGCGGGCATCGAGATGCAGTTGAAATGGCGCCGGGCTACCTAAATTTTAGCTGAGGAGATAGGCGGCGCCCGGAGCGCCCAGCGAAAAGCTCTGCCGGACGTGATAGGAACGCGAAGCGCGATGATGAGACGGGACTATTACGAAATTCTTGGCGTTTCCAAAAGCTGCACGGACGCCGAGCTGAAAACTGCTTTCCGCAAGGCGGCGATGCAATGTCATCCCGACCGCAACCCCGGCAATACGGAAGCCGAAATTCAATTCAAGGAACTGAACGAAGCCTATCAAGCGTTGTCGGATTCGCAGAAACGGGCGGCTTACGATCGCTACGGTCATGCCGCCTTCGAACATGGCGGTTTCGGGACCGGAGGCGATGGTTTCGCGGCGTCGATGGCGGATATTTTCGACGACCTTTTCGGCGATGTGATGGGCGGGCGGCGCGGCGGCGGACGCAGGGGCGCCGCGCGCGGGTCGGATCTCCGCTACAATCTGGAAATTTCGCTCGAACAAGCGTTTCACGGTAAAACGGCATCGATTACCCTGCCGGCTTCGGTCGCCTGCGAGGCTTGCGCGGGATCCGGGGCCAGGGCTGGCGCGAAACCGCGGCTTTGTCCCACCTGCGGTGGGCAGGGGCGCGTGCGTGCGCAGCAAGGCTTCTTCGCGATCGAACGGACCTGTCCGCATTGCCATGGGGGCGGCGAAATTATCGACGATCCGTGCAAGGCCTGCGGCGGCTCTGGCCGCGTCACAAGGGAACGCCACCTTTCCGTCAATATTCCGCCTGGCGTCGAGGACGGGACGCGGATCCGTCTCGGCGGCGAAGGGGAAGCAGGGGCCAAGGGCGGTCCGGCGGGTGATCTTTACATCTTCGTGTCGACGAAGCCGCATCCTTTTTTTCGGCGCGACGGCGCCGATCTCTTCTGCCGCGTTCCGATCTCGATGGTCCAGGGGGCGCTCGGCGCGGAAGTCAGCGTCCATACGCTCGATGGCGGCGAAGCCAAGGTCAAAATCCCGGAAGGCACTCAATCCGGCAAACAATTCAAATTGAAAAACAAGGGCATGCCGGTGCTGAGATCGCGCGAGACCGGCGATCTTTATATCGAGATGACGGTTGAAACGCCGCAAAGTCTCACCAAGCGACAACGCGAGCTCCTCGCCGAATTCGAAGCGCTGTCCTCGACAAAGACGCATCCGGAATCGGCTGGCTTTTTTGTTAGGATGAAAGACTTCTTCGAGAATTTGAGCGGGCAGTGAGCCCCGTTCGCGCGCAACCCTTGCCCGTTTCATTTATTTATGTTTTGTGACGCCTCGCCCTTTGCTGGCGATTTTGCGGGCGAAGTGTCCCCCGCATCACGAGGGAGGATCCTTTTTGCGCAGCCATCCCGCGCGCGCGAACCGGCGCGGCGCATCAAAGCCCAACACACCGATCGAGGAGAAGATTGCCGACGAGGCGCGCTTCTTCAGGTCGTGGCTCGACAATCCGGCAGTTGCCGGCGCGGTCTCCCCATCGGGGCGCTTTCTGGCCCGCATGATGGCCCGTTACGTCGATCCGCGCAAAGCGGGACCTGTCGTCGAACTGGGCCCGGGCACCGGCGCGATCACGGAGGCGCTTGTGGCGCGCGGCATCGCGCCAGGGCGGCTTTTTCTCGTGGAATTCGACCCCGGCTTCTGCAAGCTCCTTCAGCGCCGCTTTCCCGGCGTCCATGTTATCAAGGGGGATGCGTATCAATTGTCGCGGACGTTGAGAGGCCGGCTTCGCCGGCCGCCGGCCGCGATCGTATCGAGCCTGCCGCTCTTACTGAAGTCCGAGACGCAAAGGCTTGCGCTCCTCGCCGATGCCTTCGATTGCATGAGCCCCGACGGCTGTTTTGTCCAATTCACTTATGGCCGCGTCTCGCCGGTGCCCCGTGACAAAGCATCGGCGCTCGATTTTCACGTCGAAGCTTCCCCGCCGGTCTGGTTGAACCTGCCGCCCGCGCGCGTTTGGATTTACCGGCGTCAGGCGCAGGCAGAACATAGCGTGGTGCAAAGACGGCCGAACCCGGCGCAGGAATTCTTCGACAAACTCAAGCTCGGGACCGAAAAGATCCATCTTGACTTGAAGAAAGAGATCGCCGCCGCCAAAGCCAGGCTTCGAATCGAGACGAGACCCGTGCAAGTGGCCGCAAATGGAGCGCGGCCGGAGTCCGTTTTAAACCGCTCGCGCCAGGCTTCCGGCATCGATCATTCGCGCTGGCCGTGACGAGCGCGGCCGCCCTCGGCCCGCAAAACGCGGCCACCGCCCGCGAAAAACTTATCGTCGCGCTCGATTCCGCGACAGTCCGGGAAGCCGAGGCGCTCGTGACCACGCTCGGCGACAGCGTGATTTTCTATAAGATTGGCTTGGAACTCGCCTGTGGCGGCGGCCTGCCATTTGCCCAGGACTTGATAAAGGATGGCAAAGAGGTTTTTATCGACCTTAAGCTGCACGATATTGCCACCACCGTGAGCCGGGCTTCTGCTCAGATCGCACGACTGGGCGCCAGATTTTTGACGGTCCATGCCTATCCGCAGACGATGAAGGCGGCAAAATCGGCCACCATTGGCTCTTCGCTGCGCCTCCTCGGCGTGACCGTGCTGACCTCTTACGACGATCACGATCTCGCCGACGCCGGGTACGCGTATGGCGTCGCGGATCTCGTCGCGCGGCGCGCGGGGCAGGCGCATGAAGCTGGCCTCGATGGACTAATATTGTCCGCTGAGGAGGCGGGCGCAGTTCGGGCGCGTTTTGGTCAAGATATTATCCTTGTGACACCCGGAATCAGGCCGGCCAACGGGAGGGCCGCCGACCAGAAAAGAACGATGACGCCCGCCGCCGCCATTGCCGCCGGGGCGGATTATCTCGTCGTTGGCCGGCCGGTGACACAGGCGAAAAATCCGCGCGAGGCAGCCGCTGGGATTATTGCGGAAATTGCCGCCGCGATGTCCTGAAACGCGATGGCCTAAAACGCAAAACGCCGGGCGTACCTCCGGCCCGGCGCGCGACCATGGTACGTGGTAAATCAGCATGCCATGATCGCAACGAGCATAGAACATCGCCATGACCGCGCGATGACGGAGGTTGGCGCCAGAGGTGCAATTTGGCAACAAAACGGCGTCGCGCCACTTTTGCCCGCGCTTTTCCTTGCCGCCGGTGGGAATTATGGACAGGATAAGAGTGGGATCGCGGGAGGCCGGCCATGAACGAAATGCGGCTCGTCGTTGCCGGAGCGGCCGGACGCATGGGCCGCGTCCTCGTCGAGATTATTCAGCAAACGCCGGGCGCCCACCTCGCGGGCGCGATCGAACAGCCAGGATCGATTGCCATCGGCCAGGACGCAGGGCTGCTCGCCGGCTGCGGCCAAATGGGTGTCCCAATCAGCGGCGACGCTCTCGCGACCGTCGTGGGCGCGGACGGAATTCTCGATTTCACCTCGCCCAACTCGACTGTCGGGCTCGCGGCGCTCGCCGCGCAAGCGCGAATCGTTCACGTGATCGGCACCACGGGATTGGACTTGGACCATATTGCGAGAATAGAGGCCGCCGCGCGCCATGCCGTCGTCGTGCGCTCGGGCAACATGAGCCTCGGCGTCAATCTCCTCGCCGCTCTCGTAGAGCGGGCCGCCCGCACGCTCGGGCCGGAATACGACATCGAAATCGTCGAAATGCATCACCGCATGAAGGTCGATGCGCCATCGGGCACCGCGCTTCTGCTGGGCGAAGCGGCAGCGAAGGGACGTGGCGTCAAACTCGATCAGCATTCGGTTCGCGCGCGCGACGGTCACACCGGCTTGCGCGGGATAGGCGATATCGGCTTTGCGTCGCTGCGCGGCGGGACCGTGGTCGGCGATCACAAAGTGATTTTCGCGGGGCCGTGCGAGAGAGTCGAACTCGCCCATGTCGGCGAAGACCGCAGCATTTTCGCACGCGGAGCGGTGCAGGCCGCGCTCTGGGGCAGGAACCAAAAGCCCGGCCTTTATGCGATGGCCGATGTGCTCGGGCTCGCAAGTTGAAATTTTCTCCGGCGCCGGTTTAGCGAGGCGGCCGCGTCCCGGTCACCCCATATATTGGGTTCCGTTAGCAGCGCTTGCAAAAAATGCCTCGCATGACTCCGGACTCCCCGCATCCGGCTTTTTCCGCCCCCTACGCGCTGCAGGATGAGGTTCTTGCCGCCGAGCTTATTGCCCGCGCATCGCTGCCGAAAGAGGCCGAGGCGCGGATCGACCGGCGCGCCTTGCGCCTCATCGCCGCGGTGCGGGCGAAATCGGTCCGCATTGGCGGGGTCGAAGATCTTTTGCGCGAATATTCCTTGTCGTCGGAGGAGGGCCTCGCCCTGATGGTGCTCGCCGAATCGCTTCTGCGGGTGCCCGACGATCTCACCACAGACCGACTCATCGAAGACAAGCTCGCCTCGGCGCATTGGAGCCGCCACGCCGGGGACAGGGAGGCGCTCCTCGTCGCCGCCGCCGCCTGGGCGCTTGGGGTTACCGCGCGCGTCATCGACAAGGGCAAAACGGCGGAGGGGGTGGTCGCCGCGCTGGCGCACCGGATCGGCATGGGCGCCCTGCGCGCTGCCGCGCGGCGGGCCGTGCAGCTCGTGGGATCGCATTTCGTCTTCGGTCAAACGATCGAGGACGCCTTGGCGCGAGCGCGCTCGACGAATGGACGGCTCTATCGCTATTCTTTCGATATGCTGGGCGAAGGCGCGCGGACGGCAGCCGACGCACGGCGCTATTTTGCGTCATACGCGCATGCGATTGACGCAATCGGCAAGTCCGCCGAAACGAAGCCGTTGCCGGAGCGGCCCGGCATTTCGGTCAAGCTCTCGGCGTTGCATCCACGCTTTGAGCCCTTGTCGCGTCCGCGGGTTCTCGCCGAGCTTACGCCGCGGGTTGCCGAGCTCGCGCGGGCGGCCAAACGGCACGATTTGAATTTCACCATCGATGCCGAGGAAGCCGACCGGCTTGAGCTATCGCTCGATATTGTCGATTTGTTGCTGGCCGATCCCTCGCTCGCGGGATGGGGCGGGTTCGGTCTCGCGGTGCAGGCCTACCAGAAGCGCGCGCTTTCGGTGATCGATCACGTTGCCGCGGCGGCGCGCCGCCACAATCGCCGTTTGATGCTGCGGCTCGTAAAAGGGGCCTATTGGGACACGGAAATCAAACGGGCGCAGGAGCGGGGTCTTCACGATTACCCGGTCTTCTCACGCAAGGCGATGACCGATCTCAATTATCTCGCGTGCGCCAAAAAGCTCCTCGGGATGCGAGACATCATCTATCCGCAATTCGCGACCCATAACGCGCTAAGCGTTGCGACAATCATCGAACTTGCCGGAGACGACGAGGGCTTCGAATTCCAGCGCCTCCACGGCATGGGCGAAGACCTTTTCGCGGTCTTGCGGTCCGAGATTCCCAAGCTTGCGTGCAGAATCTACGCGCCAGTCGGCGTTCACGAAAATCTGCTCGCCTATCTGGTGCGCCGTCTACTTGAAAATGGCGCCAACTCCTCGTTCGTCGCGCGCCTCAGCGATCCGCGTGTGCCGAGCTCCGAGCTTATCATCAGGCCGCAAGCCATCATAGGAGACAGCAACCATGCGCGCGCGCGCCTGCCGCTGCCCGCGGATATTCACATGCCCTTGCGCAAGTCCGCTAACGGAATCGAATTCGGCGATCGCCAGGCGCTTGCCGCTCTCACCGATCGAATCGCGAAATCCGCGCGGACGTGGGAGGCGGCGCCAATCGTCGCTGGCGCGCGGCGCGAGGGAAACGAGCGTGCGGTCGCGTCGCCAATCGACGGGTCGAAGATTGGTGTTGTGCGCGAGGCCCCGCCCGGCTTGCTGGCGGAAGCCCTGCGCGAGGCACGCGCGGGCTTTCGCGTGTGGTCTTCCGTGCCAGCGGGCGCCCGCGCGGGTTATCTCGAACGTGCCGCAAAACACATTGAGTTGGAGGCGCCAGCGTTGCTGGGCCTGCTGCAAACCGAGGCGGGCAAGACACTGGAGGACGCGATTGGCGAATGGCGGGAGGCAGTCGATTTCTGCCGCTATTACGCCCAAGAAGCGCGCCGGCTGCTTGCGAACGCGACTGTCCTGCCCGGGCCCACCGGGGAAGACAACCGGCTCGATTGTCATGGGCGAGGCGTGTTCGTCTGCATCAGCCCTTGGAACTTTCCCTTGTCGATCTTTCTCGGCCAGGTAGCCGCGGCGCTTGCCGCTGGCAACAGCGTCCTCGCAAAACCCGCCGAGCAGACCCCCTTGATTGCCGCCGTCGCCATCGAGCTTCTCCACCGTGCCGGCGTGCCGGGCTCGGCATTGCATCTTCTGCCGGGGGACGGCGAGCTGGGCCGGAAGCTTATCGCCTTGCCCGCAATCGCGGGGGTGGCTTTCACGGGCTCGATGGAAACCGCCACAAAGATCAATCGCGGGTTGGCCGAAAAGGACGGGCCAATTCCAGCGTTGATCGCGGAGACTGGCGGGATCAACGCGATGATCGTCGACGCGACGGCCGTACCCGAACAAGTTTGCGACGATGTCCTTGCCTCTGCTTTTCGCTCGGCCGGGCAACGCTGCTCCGCGCTCCGGCTTCTTTGCGTCCAGGAAGATGTCGCGGACAAGCTGATCGCGATGATCAGTGGGGCGGCGCGCGAGCTTCTGATCGGCGATCCGCGCGATCCGCAGGTCCAGGTCGGTCCGGTCATCGATGCTGCCGCCAAGGCAAGCCTTGATGCGCATATCGCCCTGATGCGACGGTCAGCGATTGTCCACTTCGCGGGCGAGATACCGCGCGTCCCGCCGGTCGGCTATTATGTCGCGCCTCACATTTTCGAAATTGCCGCCGTAGGCGATCTGAAACGCGAGATATTCGGTCCGGTTCTCCATGTCGTTCGTTACAAGGCGGCCGAACTTGATGGCTTGCTCGATTCAATCGAAGCTAGCGGGTTCGGGCTGACCTTGGGAGTGCATTCGCGCATCGACGCCACGATCGATCGTATTTTGGGCCGGCGGCTGGCGGGCAATTGCTATGTCAATCGCAATATGATCGGGGCCGTCGTTGGCACGCAGCCCTTTGGCGGGTTCAATCTGTCGGGCACCGGGCCCAAAGCGGGCGGGCCAAATTACCTCAACCGTTTCTGTCTCGAGCAAACGGTCTCGATCAACACAGCGGCGGTGGGCGGGAACGCTAGTCTCATCAATAACACTCAGTAACTAAACGCCGCCTGCTTTTGCCCTTTCCTGGCGGCGGATTTCGTGTATAAGCGCCCCTTCATCGCATCCGCACAAAACCCCGCTGGACGACATCCTGGCCGGGCCGCGTGGGCGATTCGACTTCACCCCAGCTTTAACGAGGTCATTCGATGTCGATTACCGCCGAGCGCAAACAGGCGCTCGTGAAGGACTATGCTTTGAAGCAGGGCGACACCGGCTCTCCCGAGGTCCAGGTTGCGATTCTGACCGAGCGGATCGCCAATCTGACCGAGCATTTCAAGACACATGTGAAGGACAATCACTCGCGCCGGGGGTTGCTCAAGCTTGTGTCGCAACGCCGGCAGCTCCTAGACTATGTCAAGGCGAGGGACGAGCCGCGCTACAAGTCGCTGATCGAACGCCTTGGCATCCGGCGCTAAGGCATGAATCGACGAGGCGCGGAAGGAAAGTTTGCCATGGAGCAGCGAATCAGCCTAGTGACGCTTGGCGTCGCAGACCTTAAGCTGAGTCGGGAGTTCTATGAGCGGCTTGGCTGGAAGAGAGCGATGAAGGGGGAGGAAGGGGTCGTATTCTTCCAAGCTGGCGGAATGGCATTGGCCCTTTATCCTCGAACCGCCCTTGCGGCGGACGCGGCCGTCTCTCCGGATGGGAGCGGCTTTCGGGGGATTGCACTGGCCTACAATACGCGCAGCCGCGAAGAGGTTGACTTCGTGCTGGCGGAAGCCACAGCGGCCGGAGCAACTGTCCTCAAAAAGGCACAGGACGCCTTCTGGGGCGGCTATTCCGGCTACTTTGCCGATCTCGACGGCTTTGCCTGGGAGGTAGCCTGGAACCCGGGGTTCTCGATGGCAGCCGACGGCAGCATTCATCTACCGGATTGACCACGGTACTATCCGTCTGATTTCCGCCACTAGGAACCTTTTAGAACCTAGCGTTGCTCACCGTAAAAAACTTGCTTGCGGACTCCGCGCCAAAAGCGGTAACGCCGGAAGCGGTATAGTTGTTAGACCAAGCCTTTGATGGCGCAAATATCCGGTGATGTGGCGGCATTGGGCCGCCGCGCCGAACCATGGTGAAGACCAATGCTCATGGCAGGATCGCCAGGTGCTGTCGGACAGCTTCTCGCCGTCTTGCTTTGGCCTTGGGCTTCGCCTTTAGCCAGAAAGATGAATGAATGTTTGAAATCCATCGTGAAGAACTCGATTGGGCCGGGCGCAAGCTCGTGCTCGAAACCGGCAAGATCGCCCGCCAAGCCGATGCCGCCGTCGTCGCGACCTATGGCGAAACCACGGTTCTTGCCACTGTCGTCGCGGTCAAGGCAGCCAAGGCCGGAGCCGATTTCTTTCCCCTGACCGTCAATTATCAAGAAAAGGCTTTCGCGGCGGGCCGCATTCCCGGCGGCTATTTCAAGCGCGAGGGCCGCCCTTCGGAAAAGGAGACCCTCGTCTCACGCCTGATCGACCGCCCGATCCGCCCATTGTTTCCCGATGGTTATCGCAACGAGACGCAAGTTGTCGCGACGGTGCTTTCGCATGACCTCGAGAACGATCCTGATATTGTTGCCATGGTCGCGAGCTCGGCGGCGCTGACCATGTCTGGCATCCCCTTCATGGGGCCAATCGGCGCCGCGCGTGTCGGCCTCATCAATGGCGCGCTGAAAGTCAATCCGGCGCTGGAGGAGTTGAAAGACTCCTCGCTCGACCTCGTGGTCGCGGGAACCGGCGACGCCGTGCTGATGGTCGAATCCGAAGCCAAGGAACTCTCCGAGGCGGCCATGCTCCAGGCCGTCATGGCCGGCCATGCCGGCTTTCAGCCGGTGATCGACGCGATCGTCAGACTCGCCGAAAAAGCCGCCAAGCCGCCGCGCGATCTCGCCATCCCCGACAGGCGCAAAATCGAGACAGCGGTGCGGGAGATCGCCGAGGCCGAATTACGCCAGGCTTACAAGATCACCGCGAAACAGGACCGCTATAACGCGGTCGATGCGGTGAAGGCAAGAGTCGCCGCCGCGCTTTTGCCGGCCGATGGCGAGCCGAGATTCTCCAAGGAGCAGGTTGCCGAAGCCTTTCACGATCTGCAGGCCAAGGTTGTCCGCTGGAACATCCTCGACACCGGCATCAGAATCGACGGGCGCGATGTCACGACGGTCCGTCCGATTGTCGCGGAGGTTGGCGTCTTGCCGCGTACCCATGGCTCGGCGCTTTTCACCCGTGGCGAGACGCAGGCGCTGGTCGTCGCGACGCTCGGCACCGGGGAGGACGAGCAATACGTCGATAGTTTGGAGGGCACCTACAAGGAGCGCTTCCTTCTGCATTATAATTTTCCCCCCTATTCGGTCGGCG
>JBOHJQ010000065.1:0-21273 GCA_050728655.1 Methylocella sp. | reverse complement strand
GTCCAAGGCGCCCTACAAGGTCTTGGTCGAGGACGACACCGGTGACGTCCTTCTCGTCTTCTTTCTCGCCAACCCTCATTGGATCGAAAGGAGCTTGCCGCTTGGCGCCATCCGCTGGGTTTCCGGCAAGCTCGAGCTTTGGGACGGACATCGCCAGATCGTGCACCCAGACCGGGTGCTCGACAGCGAAGGTTTTGCCAAAATGGCGCCGGTCGAGCCGGTCTATCCTTCAACCGAGGGACTCTTTCAAAAAACGATTGGGCGAGCGATCGACGCGGCGCTGGCCAAAATCCCGACCTTGCCGGAGTGGCATGACAGGACGGCGTTAAATATTCCAGCCCTTCCTTCTTTCGCCGAGGCACTACGAAAAGTGCATCGCCCGAACACACCGGAGGGTATCGCGCCGGAGGCGCCGGCGCGGCAGCGGCTTGCATACGATGAATTGCTCGCCTCCCAATTGGCGCTTGCCCTGATGCGGTCGAAGATCAGGCGCGCCCCCGGCCGCGCGAGCCAGGGGGATGGCCGTATCAGAGCGAAGATCGCCGCCGCCCTGCCCTTCGCGCTCACCGTGTCGCAGACAGCCGCGATGGCCGAAATCGCCGCCGATCTTGCCGCGCCAACCCGCATGCTGCGGCTTTTGCAAGGCGATGTCGGATCTGGCAAGACGCTCGTCGCTCTCTTTGCGATGGCGGCGGTCGTCGAGTCCGGACGGCAGGCGGCGCTGATGGCGCCGACCGAAATTCTCGCCCGCCAGCATCACCAAACGCTGGCCAAGTTCGGCGAAGCCGCCGGGCTTAGGCTGGCGCTCCTCACCGGCCGCGACACGGCTGCATCGCGCGGCAATACCCTCGCCGGGCTCGCGGAAGGCACGATAGATAGTGTGGTTGGCACACATGCTTTGTTTCAGGAAAGCGTTGTCTTTCACGACCTCGGCCTCGCTGTCGTCGACGAACAGCATCGCTTCGGCGTCCATCAACGTCTAGCGTTGGGACAAAAGGGCGCGGCGGCTGATATTCTCGTGATGACCGCGACGCCTATTCCGCGCACATTGGTGCTGACCTATTTTGGCGACATGGATGTTTCGAATTTGCGGGAAAAGCCCGTGGGGCGCCAGCAGATTGCGACACGCGCGTTGCCGCTTGAGCGCGTGGACGAGCTCATCGCCCGGCTAAAGCGCGCGATCGCAACCGGCGCCCGCGCCTTTTGGGTCTGTCCTCTCGTGGACGAAAGCGACGCGCTCGATGCCGCCGCGGCGCAAGAACGCTTCCTTCGTCTGCAACAGATTTTTGGCGATAAAGTGGGCCTCGTCCACGGCAAGATGAAAAGCCGCGACAAGGATGCCGCGATGGCCGCCTTTGCGGAAGGGACGACCCAAATATTGGTCGCGACGACGGTCATCGAGGTTGGCGTCGATATCCCGCAGGCATCGATCATGGTGATCGAACATGCCGAGCGGTTCGGGCTTGCCCAGTTGCATCAACTGCGGGGACGCGTCGGCCGCGCTCGTGCCAAATCCTTCTGCTTGCTTCTCTACAGGGCGCCGCTCGGGGAGGCGGCGAAGGCGAGGATCGCGATCATGCGCGAGACGGACGACGGCTTTCGCATCGCCGAGGAAGATCTCCGCCTACGCGGCGAAGGCGAAGTTCTGGGCACGAGGCAATCCGGCCTGCCGGGTTTTCGCCTGGCCGATCTTTCCGGGCATGGGCCTTTGCTTACCCTGGCGCGCGACGAAGCGCGCAGGATCGTCGAGGAAAATTCGCGCTTGGAAGGCCCGCGCGGCGAGGCGCTGCGGCTGCTCCTCAATATTTTCGAGCGCGGCGAAGCGATCAAGCTTTTGCGCGGGGGGTGAGGGCACGAATATTTCGTTGCCTAAAGCTTGTTCATGGTGTTCACTTAAACTTAGTAAATTTTTTGGGGCTTTTCACCGGAGGTTGTCATGGCGGAAATTACTATCCGGCTTTTAGACGGACGCGATGAGGAAAAATCCTTTTTCCTTTCACAGGAATTTTCATCTGAGGTCGCGCGTTTACCCGGCGTTTCATCGCACACGCCAGCGCCCGGCGCCCCAGAAGCGGGCAAGAAAGGCGATCCGATCACTCTGGGGGCCATCGTCATCGCCGCCGTTTCCGGCAGCGGAGCGCTCACGGCCCTGGTGAACACGATAGGCTCCTATCTTGACCGCGACCGGCGGACCGAAGCGGAAATTCAAACGCGCGACGGACGGAAGGTTCGGATTTCATCTCAAGCATTAAATCGCGCAGAATTGGAGGAAACCCTTCGTTCGCTATGCGACATGACCAAGAGCTGATCCATGCGCAAGGTCGCGTTTTTGGTTGGCAACAACACATGTCCGAAGGACACTTCCATACCGCCTTTGCGCTTTGCGCAAAATGACGCGCGAAAGCTCGCGGACGTTTTGCAAGACCCGGATACCTGCGGTTTTGAAACGAAACTTTATTTGAACCAACCCTCGCAAGACGTTCTGACCGATCTCGAACAAATTTCAGGACAACTCATGGAGGACGACACTCTACTTTTCTACTACTCGGGCCATGGCAAGCTGCGCGGGGACGAATTGTGCCTCGTCTCGAACGAATCGACCACGGTAAGCTTGGTAGCGACGTCAATCCGGGCCAGGCTGGTGCTGGAATATTTTCAACGAAGTCTCGCACGGCGGCGAATACTTATTCTCGATTGTTGCCATTCCGGTGCGATTGGACACAATTACAAAGGAGGCGATGCCAAAAGCGCGCTCGAGGGATTGGCGCATGGTTTCGGCAGCTACATTCTGACCGCCTCGACGGCCATCCAGCTCGCAGAGGAGCGGGAGAAGGATGGGCACGGCGTTTTTACCAAGGCGCTAATCGATTGCCTGCAGAAAGGCCCCAAGGATCGAATCACGATTTACGATTTGTATGAATATGCTCTCTCGCAACTCAGAGTTTCGGCGCAGCAAACGCCACTTTTTTGGGCGCTACAGCAAGAGGGTACGCCTGTAGAAATTGGCAATTACCAAGCAAAGCACGAACGGGAACGGCTAGAACTCCACAATCAACTTACAGCCAATGTTCCCCTACCGACAACTCTATTTCCGTACTTACGATTAGTTGGCGCGTGGCAAGGTTCTCTGCAATGGAAAAAGCAACCAGAAATTGATTTCCAGGTCACCTTGATATTTGCTGAATGTTACAATAAGACATTGCAGGGCATGTTGTATTACCAAGGTTTAGATAGTAACGAGGATGTATTTGTCTATTAAGGTGCGGATCAATTGAAAGAAGACACTCTTATTGAAGTTGATGGCAAATATCACATTTTCAAACTTAAATTTGTGAGAAAAGTTCACGCAGCCAAGCCCGATCTGGATGAGGTCAAGCCCAATCGGGAAAAGGTTGAGCCCAATAGGGAAAAGGTTGAGGATAAGCTTCAAAATATGATAGTGTCCCGTAAGCATCCACCGACGTACAAACTGAAGTGTGTATTCAATAATCCGACCGCTCGGGAATGCATGAAGGTAGAGATGAAAAGGCTGTCTGCACCACGTACCGCTGTGTGGACAGGAGAGGTGTGTAAGCGATGACTCTGTAAAGTCGATAGAGTCGATTGAAAGGAAGCAAGCGATGGATCATCAGTTCGAAGAGAAGCTGAACGCTCTCGACCTTGAACCTATGTTATTTGTGCTTGTCCACGCAAAAGACGGTCCCAAATGGACGCCTCCCCAAAGTATTATTGCAGAGAGATGGTATAAAAGGTTTCATGCCTTAATCCATGAATATCCATCGCAAACTATTGTACCATCTAAAGTTATAGATACAATATGGCACGCGCACATTCTTGACACGCAGAAGTATATAAATGACTGCATCGATATGCATGGCGAAATCATTCATCATTTTCCATATTTGGGCATTCGTAGTCGGGACGACAGGGAAAGGAGGGAAAATTTATACAGAGAGACGATTGGATTATTTATAGATATGTTTGGAGAGTCACCAGAAGATATAGAGCCTCTCTTTGGGCACGCTCCGCAGGACGGTGCAGTTATTTGTGCCGGACCGATCGCCTCCGAAGAACGGCCTCGGCTTTCTCTGGCGGTTGGTCCTCACTAACACCAATTGCACGTCCGGCCGAGCTGGACAGCTCACGCTTTGCCGGAGCTACCCTACGCTTGCGGGCTTTCCTGCTTGCCCCCCAAAACAATAATTCTGCGCGATCCCACGTAGCTCAAGGCGAAGGACGTTTGCGGCCATGTAAGGTTTTTGGCCCCAATCGTACCAAAATGTTTCACGTGAAACATTTTGGTACGATTGGGGCCAAAATAGTCTTCCAAAATCGCCGCATAGATTTCGGTCAAAGCGTCGATGTCCGCAATAGAGACATGCTCGTCCACCATTTGCATTGTGGCGCCGATGCGGCCGAATGCCGAATTCGATGATCGGGCAATAGGCGCCAGCCCTGGCAACGCGCCTTCGCTTGCGTTTGGCCACGGCCTCCGCTAGGTTTGCCGGATCTTAGTCAGGTGAGTTGCCAAATTGGCTTCTGGTTCAAATATTTTGCACAGGGGCGGCAAAAGCCACGCGCCGTTGAGCGGCGCGCCGGTGCTTTCTTCCGGATTGCTTCGGCTTATCCGCCCCTGAGGGCCGGCCGGGCGATGCGCCTGGGCGCTCAGGGGAACGCGGCAAGCCATGTAAGCCAATCTCGACCGGACAAAAGCCATGACAAACCTAGATACCGCCTCCTTCTCGGAGCCCGTGCCGCAAAACTCGCAAGCCGTCGTCATTTTCGACACGACCCTGCGGGACGGCGAACAGTCTCCCGGCGCCTCGATGACCCTCGAGGAAAAGCTGCAAGTCGCGAGCCTGCTCGACGCGATGGGCGTCGATATCATCGAGGCTGGTTTCCCGGTGACCTCGGAAGGCGATTTCGAGGCGGTCTTTGCGATCGCCAAACGCATGAAGCGGGCGAGCGTCGCGGGTCTTGCCCGCGCGGCCGGCAAGGATATCGACCGTTGCGCCGAAGCTCTGCGTCCGGCGCTCCGCCCGCGCATACATTTGTTTATTTCGACCTCGCCGCTCCACATGAAATACAAGCTACAAAAGCAGCCGGATGAGGTTCTCGAAATGGTCGCGGCAAGCGTTTCCCGGGCGCGAAACCTGGTCGGAGATATCGAATGGTCGGCGGAGGATGGAACAAGATCCGAGATCGATTTTCTCTGCCGCTGCGTCGAGGCCGCGATCAAGGCTGGCGCCACGACCATCAATATTCCCGATACCGTCGGCTACGCGGTGCCGCATGAATACCGGGCTTTGTTCGAGACCGTGCGCGAAAGAGTGCCCAATTCGGACAAGGCAATCTTTTCCGTCCATTGCCATGATGATTTGGGTCTCGCCGTTGCCAACACGCTCGCCGGTATCGAAGGCGGCGCGCGGCAGGTCGAATGCACGATCAACGGGATGGGCGAGCGGGCCGGCAATGCCGCCATGGAAGAGGTCGTGATGGCGCTGCGCGTGCGCGGCGACACAATGCCCTACCACACCAACATCGATACGACGATGCTGACCAGGGCTTCAAAACTCGTCTCGGCGGTAAGCTCGTTTCCGGTGCAATACAATAAGGCGATCGTCGGGCGGAATGCCTTCGCGCATGAGAGCGGCATTCACCAGGACGGCATGCTGAAGAACGCCGGGACCTACGAGATCATGACCCCCGAGAGCGTCGGCGTAGCCAAGACATCGCTCGTCATGGGCAAGCATTCCGGCCGCCACGCTTTTAAGGAAAAGCTCAAGGAGCTCGGCTACGCGCTTGGCGAAAACGCCCTCGAGGACGCTTTCGCCCGCTTCAAGGATCTCGCGGATCGCAAGAAGATCGTCTACGACGAAGATCTGGCCGCCCTTGTCGACGACGAGATCGCCCATGCGCACGATCGCATCAAGCTTGTCGCGCTAACCGTGATCGCTGGCACCAAGGGGCCGCAATCAGCGGCCTTGACGCTCGATATCGACGGCGAGCAGAAAACCCATCAGGCGACGGGGAACGGCCCGGTCGATGCGATTTTCAATGCGATCCTCGCGCTCGTGCCGCATAAAGCCGTTCTCGAGCTCTTCCAAGTGCATGCGGTCACTCAAGGGACCGACGCGCAAGCCGAGGTTTCCGTGCGGCTCGCCGAGGACGGCAAATCGGTCACCGCGAAGGGGACCGATCCCGATACACTGGTGGCATCGGCGAGGGCCTATATCGCTTCCCTGAACAAGCTGATGGTCAAGCGGGGAAAGGCACGTCCCGAGGTCCTGACTGGGTGAAGACCGCAAACGTGGGTCAACATTTAGTCGACCGTGTAATACTCAGAGTGCGTTTTTCGAGAAGCTGCCTGGTCGGAAGACGAGCCTTGCCTGAATAAAAACCGCCAATTGACATCGAAGTCAGTCGAGAAGGTATAAAAACCTATTACATTCGCTATCTTTCAAACAACTGACATCATTTCCGATCCGCCGCATAAAATCAACCGGTTGCAGGCCTTGTCCGACGCCGTCGCCCGCCGACTTAACCACCATAGGCCGCACGACGCCCTTGCCGGCCAAACGGCCGCCGAGTACTTTGAAGCCAACTGCCTAGGCGAACTAAGGCCGTCTCATATGGGGTGAGCCTGGACACTCCCTGGACAGATTGCGCCGGGTCTGTTATCGGCATGACTTCGCCGTTCGGGTCCTTCGCAGCGCGCGGGCGGTTGTGTCTTTACGTTCGAAATTTGGCTCGTCCCATCATGCGCTAGCTGGCGCCTTACCCAAGGAATCTGCGTGCAAGTTCTCGTTCGCGACAATAACGTTGATCAAGCCCTCAAGGCGCTCAAGAAAAAGATGCAGCGGGAGGGCATTTTTCGCGAGATGAAACTGCGCGGCCATTATGAAAAGCCCTCGGAAAAGCGCGCCCGCGAGAAGGCGGAGGCCGTGCGCCGGGCCCGCAAGCTGGCCCGCAAGAAACTGCAGCGCGAAGGGCTTCTTCCGATGAAGCCCAAGCCGCTAGTGGGGGCCCGTTGAGCGCTGGGAGGCGCGCGATGGCATGATCCGCGAAACCGGTGTCTGCGTTTTGGGGCATGCTCCGGCGTTCGGCCAACTTCTGGCCGGCGAACTGAGCAAGAGTGACCGGATGATGGTTTGCGCGGCCGTGGTCAACAATGCGAAGCTGGCCCGGCGCGGCGTTGTTGGCTGTTTCTGCCTGCTGGCCGTTTGCCTGCCCCTAGCCGGTTGCGAAACGGCGACCAACATCATGGGCAAGCAGGGAACCGGCGTCGCCGAAGTGGCAAATCAATCGCCGGAGGAGGCGGCCAGCAACCTAGCGTCCCTGAACGACGTCATTCGGCGCAATCCGGCGAGCGCCGAAGCCTACAACACGCGCGGCGTGGCTTACGCAAGGATTGGCAAGTTTCAAGAGGCGATCGCGGATTTCAGCCAATCGATCACGCTCGCTCCCGGCAATGCGGCCTCCCTGACCAATCGGGCGCTCGCCTACCGTCAGATCAACCGCGACAACGCGGCGCTCGCCGACTTCAACGGCGCCGTGGCCGCCGATCCCAACCACGCGCCGGCCTATCTCGGTCGCGCCAATCTTCTGCGCGTCCAGGGCAAGCTCGACGAGGCGCGGGCCGATCTCGACCAGGCGATCAGGCTCAACCCCGAAAATGCCCAGGCCTTTCACGCGAGGGGCCTGATCTATCAGCGCGAAGGCCTGCATGAGCAGGCGATCACCGACTTCGACAACGCGATCGATCGCGATCCTTTCGCCGGAGCGCCCTACCAGGCACGCGGGCAGAGTCTGCTCGCCATCGGCAAGACCGACAAGGCGATCGAGGATTTCAACGCCGCGCTCAACGTCGACAACAAGAATCCCGAAGCCTGGGCCGGCCTCGGGCTTGCCTACGAAAAATCCGGTAATCGCGCGAAGGCCATCGAGTCCTATCAGCGCGCGCTCGCCTTCGATCCGAACAGCCAGCTTGCCAAGGAGGGCGTCGCCCGCATCGGGCGGGTTTAAGAGCGGTTATCGAAACCCTGTAAATCACCCTGAGGCGTTGGCATCAACTCTTGCCTTTGCTAATCGTCATCGCGTCCGCCCACTGGCGCGGCAAAGCGATAAGAAAGAGACTGAAGACAGACTCGCGACGCTAACATTGTGAAAACAAAGATATTGCGGGCGTAGTTCAATGGCAGAACGGCAGCTTCCCAAGCTGCATACGAGGGTTCGATTCCCTTCGCCCGCTCCAAGCTCTGCGACCGATGGTCCGGAAAAGTGACGCCGCCACAAGCATTAGCTGTTGAAAGCCGCAACGCGTGATCCCGCGACGAAGACGATTGCGGCTCAAGCATGACCCTCATCGCATCACCGGCTTCCATATGGAAGTTTGTGGTCCGGCGTCCTTCCTATCCCCAACGGAATCAATAGCGCACCCGCACATAGTCGCCGGGTGCGTCGCAGATCGGCGGCAGCTCTCCATCGCCCGGCAGGCGCGCCGGCACTTGCTTGCGCGATTGGCGCTTGATCCATTTGATCCAGTCAACCCACCAGCTGCCTTTGTGTTTGGTTGCGGCTGCGAACCAATCCTCGTATTCGCCGGCCGGGGCCTTGCCTCGCCAATAGGGATATTTCGGCTTGCCGGCCGGATTGACTACTCCCGCTATGTGGCCAGAACCGGCGAGCACATAGCGGACCTTGCCGCCAAGAAGCTTGGCGCCGATGAAGACGGATTTCGCCGGGGCGATATGATCCTCGCGCGTCGCTAGATGGTAGACGGGTATCGTGACTTTCGAAAGATCGAGGGTCTTGCCGGCGAACTTCGCCTTGCCCTTCGCGAGCCTGTTTTCGAGATAGCAGTGGCGCAGATTGGCGAGATGGCTGGCCGCGGTCACTCTTGTCGAATCCGAGTTCCAGGCCAACAGATCGAAAGCAACCGGCGGTTTGCCCTTCAGGTAATTATTGACGACAAAGGACCAGATGAGATCCTCCGGCCGGAGCGTATTGAAGGCTGAAGCCAGTTCCGATGCCTCGAGATAGCCGGTCGCCGCCAGTTTTTTTTCGAGCGCGGGCAACCTGTCTTTGTCAACGAATACCTTGAGATCGCCAGCCTGGCTGAAATCGGTCTGCGTCGCAAAGAATGACGCGCTCGTAATCCGCTTGTCGCCGGTTTGCGCCATATAGGCGAGAGTCATGGCGAGCAAGGTCCCGCCAATACAATAACCAATCGCGGTTACCTCGGATTCGCCGGTTGCTTTTTCAATGGCATCAAGCGCGGCGTAAATGCCTTCCCGCATATAGGCTTCGAATCCCTTGTCGCGATGGCGCGTGTCGGGATTAACCCATGATATCATAAAGACAGTCAGGCCTTGCGACACCGCGAAGCGCACGAAGCTTTTTTCCGGGTTAAGATCGAGAATATAGAATTTATTGATCCAGGGAGGGATGATGATCAGAGGCCTTTTGAAAACCGTATCTGTTGCAGGCGCATATTGAATGAGTTCCATGAGATCGTTTCGAAAAATAACCTTGCCGGGGCTCGTCGCGATATTGACGCCAAGTTCGAACTTCGAGGAATCACATTGGCTGACTTTGAGCGTGCCTTTGCCTGCCTCGAAGTCTTGCGCCAGCAGTGCGGCGCCACGGGCGAGATTGTCGCCGCTCGTCGTCCAGGTTTCCTTGATAAGCTCCGGATTGGTGGCGAGGAAATTCGATGGAGCAAGCGCGCTCGTTATCTGCCGCAGGTAGAATTTTGCCTTGTCGCGAACGTGCGGATCGACATCGTTCGCGCGCAAGACAAGATCCTCGGCCCAATGCGAGACGATGGAGTGCGCCTGCCGCAGGAAATCGAAAAACGGACTCTCCCGCCATTCGGGGGCGGCGAATCTCTTGTCCGAAGGGTCATGGGGCACAAACGGAGATTCCTGATCGCCGGTCATCTGCCGCAAGCTCTGGGCCCAAAGACCAAGGAATTTTACCGTCAAGGAGGATTGCGCTTCGAAGGCCCGGGCGGGGTCGCTCAACCAATGTTCGGCAATGCGGCTGATCGAACGGAATGCATCGGCTAATTCGCCAGAAACATCAGTCTTGCCGCCGCTTTCCGACGGCTTGAAATACGCGGCGAGCGCTCTGCCGCCTTGTTCCACGAACCGCGCCAAATTATACGACAAGCGTTCAAAGTCCGGCGCGCCCTCCATTTCACGCGAGGCGTTCCGCGCCGCCGGGGCGGGAGCGGCCACCTTGCGGCTGCCTCCGGCAAGGCCCCGCGCCGGAGCCTTGCTGTCGGGGCTGGCGGCCGCGTCAGCCGCAACCCGCTTGAACGCGGCGGGTTTTGGCGATGCGCCAGCCTTGGCCCCTGTCTTGCCTTCAGCCTTTGGCGATGCGCCAGCCTTGGCCCCTGTCTTGCCTTCAGCCTTTGGCGGGGTGAGCTGGCGCTCGATCCGCCCGGCCTCCAGGCGCTTGATTTTTTTCACGCTCATTGAATTTTCCACGTTCTTGCGCGGCTCAAAAAGCCTGGTCTTGAATCGCGAGATCCGCGCAGCGGTACGTCGCCGTTCCGCCACAATAAGCTTCGATTGTGCCGATAGGCAACTAAGCAAAGCTCCAGCACTCGCACGCTGAAATGAAACTAAACCGGCTCCTTCACCTTTTCACGCGGCCCCTGCCGCTGCTGGCGCTTGCCGGGGTTTGTCTTAACTTTGGCCTACCGGTTCACGCGCAAGAGGCAAAGCCGGGCGGCTCGCCGCTTGACACCTTGATGCACACGAAAATTTGGGCCGACGTCCCAGAGGCAAAGGAATTCGTGCGCGAGACGCGGCCGCCGCCGGACAGTCTTGCCTATCAGCCGCTAACAGGGACCGACCCCGAACGGCCGAAGCTCAGGAGCGAGGCGGAGCTCGAGGTGCTGAAGAGCGAACTTACGCGTGCCGCCGCGCGCAACGATAGAAAGGCTGGGAAACACGTGCGCGTCAAAAAGTCAGTTGCTGTCAAAACAGTCACCCGCGAGTAGAATCGCGGAGCGACGCGCGGTCCGGCCGGAAAGAGGGGTCCCGCTTCTCTGAACTAGCAGCAGACGTGTTCAAGCGATCAGCTTCGCCAATTGCTGAAAGACCGCGTCGTTTTGCCTCGCCGACCGCCGCAAGCCAAGCAACGGAGCTTTGGCGAAATTGGCGAGCGTCGCCAATGTCGCGTCGAGGGGCGGCGGGGCGCCCTCGCTCTCGCTGACGACAATGGCGCGCAGGTCGAGCGCGTGGCGCACGATCACATCCTGCGCGGAAAGGACGTGGCTTAGCGTCCCAAGATAGCTGCCGGCGACGAGGATCAATGGCAGGTTGAGCAAAAGCATCAAATCCAGCACCATGTGGCGCGCGTCGAGCGGGACCATGATGCCGCCGATGCCTTCGATCAGCAAGGCGCCATCGTTTCCGGCGATTGCCGCGCGGCAAAAAGCGACGACCGCTTGAAAATCGACTGCTGTATTCTCGACCCGCGCCGCCATGTCTGGGGAAAGCGGCGCCCGAAAGCGCCACGGCGAGACGCGTTTAAATTCCTCCGGGTTGACCTCGCGGCCTAGAGCCTCGAGGAGAATGGCCGGATCGCTGCCGGCGGGCGCGGCCAGATCGAAGCCGCTCACGAGAGGTTTTAGCGCGGCGACCGGTTGTCCGAGCTCGCGGAAATAACGGATGAGACCCGCGGCGACAAAAGTCTTGCCGACGCCGGTCCCGGTGCCGGTTATGAAGACTGCGGACATTTGGGGATGTCCTGACGCGCCGGCGTAAATTCGATCAGAGTTCGCACGGCATCGGCGAGGCGGGCGATCTCTTCGTCGGGATGCAGGGCGGTGAAGGCAAAGCGCAGCCGCGCCGTTCCCGTCGGGACCGTCGGCGGCCGGATCGGCGTCACCAGGAAACCTTGCTGCGCCAGTTTATCTGATGCTTGCAATGCGGCATCCGGCTCGCCGATGATGAGCGGAACAATCGGGCTTTGCGCAAGCGCCAGGCCAAGACGAGAGGTGAACGCCCGCGCCTTGGCGAGAGGTTTTGCGGTCAGTTCTGGCTCGCTTTCGATGATCGTCAAGGCGGCGATCGCCGCCGCCGCTATCGCTGGCGGCAAAGCAGTCGAATAAATCAGGGTCCGCGCGCGGGTTTTCATCAAATCGATCACCGCCCGCGATGCGCATAAATAGCCGCCGTAGCCGCCGATCGCCTTGGACAAGGTCCCCATTTGCAATGGCACCCGCCCGCTCTGGCCAGCCGCGAATGTCGAGCCGCGGCCCTTGCCAATGACGCCGAGGCCATGCGCGTCGTCGGTCATGAGCCAAGTATCGAAGGCGGCGCAGAGGGCCGCGAGTTCCGGCAAAGGAGCAAGATCGCCGTCCATGGAAAACACCCCGTCGGTGACGAGCAACGCGTGGCGAAAGTGCGCGCGGTTTTCACTGAGCAACATTTTTGCATGACCAGCATCGTTATGCCGAAACATCAGCGTCCGCGCGGGCGACAATTTTGACCCAGCCCAAAGGCAGGCGTGCGCGAGCTCGTCGATCAAAATGAGATCTTGCGCACCCGCAAGCGCCGGGACGATGCCGGCATTGGCGAGGTAGCCGGAGCCGAAAACGCAGGCGGCTTCGGTTCCCTTGAGCCGGGCGAGCCTCTCCTCCAGCTCGCGAAATAGAGGATGGTTGCCGGTAACAAGGCGCGACGCGCCGGCGCCCACGCCATATTTCTCAATCGCGGCGGTGGCCACCGCCTTGACTGCCGGGTGATGGGAAAGGTTGAGATAATCGTTGCAGGAGAAGGACAGGTACCGCCGGCCTTCGCGGAAAACCCATGGGCCTTCCCCGCGAAAACTCTCGGCAAGCGTGCGCCGCAAGGAGGCGCGCTCGAGCGCTTCCAATTTGCTAAGAGCGAAATCATCCAAGGACCGCATCAGCATCTGGCTCCGGCCGGCGCGGCGAAGTTTCGCAGCCCCATGCGGATTCGCGGGGCTATCCGAACGATCCCCCTGCAACTTGCCGCCGACTCATGCTAAGCCTTCGACATGACCCCGCATGAGTTCATCAAAAAATGGAAGCCTGTCGCGCTCACCGAACGGCAGACGGCGCAAGAGCATTTCATCGATCTTTGCCGCCTCGTCAACCATCCGACTCCGGTAGAGGACGATCCTTCGGGCGAGCGCTATTGTTTCGAGAAAGGCGCGCTGAAATCCTCCGGCAAGCCCGGCTGGGCCGATGTCTGGAAGAAAGGCTACTTCGCCTTCGAATACAAAAAGAAATGGAAAAGCCTCGGCGAAGCTTTGAAACAGCTCTCGCAATATGCCTGGAACCTCGAAAGCCCGCCGTTGAATGTGGCCTGCGACACCAACGCTATCAGGATCGTGACGGCCTGGACGAACACGCCTTCGCTGACCTTCGATCTCACTCTGGACGATCTCGCCGACCCGCAAAAATTGGCGATTCTGCGCGCGGTCTTCCACGATCCGGAAAAGCTGCGCGGGCACAGGACCCGCGAAATGCTCACCAAGGAGGCGGCCGATAAATTCTCGGGTTTGGCGGAGCGGCTTCAATCGCGCGGGCATCCGCCGGAGGCCGTGGCGCATTTCATCATGCAGCTCGTCTTCTGCTTTTTCGCGGAGGACGTGAAGCTTCTGCCCGAGGGATTTTTTCGCAAGGCCCTCAAGCAGTTGAATATCGGCAACAGGCACAAACATACCAAAGCCGTGCTCGACGATATGTTTTCCGCCATGGCGACGCAGGGCGGACGAGTGGGCAATGAATTCATCGCATATTTCAACGGCGGTCTTTTCGACGGCCAAGTCGCTTTGCCGCTCGATGAAGGTGATTTGGGCCTGCTCGTCGCGGTCGGATCGATGCAATGGGCCGAGATCGATCCTTCGATCTTCGGCACTTTGTTCGAGCGCTTCCTCGATCCGGCCAAGCGCGCCCAGATCGGCGCGCACTACACCGACGCCAAGAAGATTCTTCAGATCGTCGATCCTGTCGTCATGCGCCCGCTCGAAGCGGAATGGGCGGAGGTGAAAGGCCGAATCGAGAAACTCGTGGCTCTCGCGCGCGAAAAAGGTCCACGCGCCAAGGAATGGGGGAAGGCCGAGGAAGAGCGCGGACGTTTTGTCGAAAGGCTCGCACGCTTACGTATTCTCGACCCGGCCTGCGGCTCGGGCAATTTTCTCTACTTGGCGCTCCAGCGTGTGAAGGACCTCGAATTCCGGGTCATAAATGAATGCGAGAAGCTGGGGCTCAAGGCGCAGGTCCCACGCGTTGGCCCGGAAATCCTGTTTGGTATCGAAATCAACCGGCTCGCCGCCGAGATCGCCCGCACCACGATCTGGATCGGCGATATTCAATGGGGCTTGCACCACGCGCTCTATTCGCGACCCGAGCCGGTTCTGCGCAAGCTCGATCAGATCGAATGCCGGGATGCGGTGCTGGAACAGCGCCCAGACGGAAGCTTTGGCGAAGCCCAGTGGCCGGCAGTCGATTTCATCATCGGCAATCCGCCGTTTTTGGGGGACCGTCGAATGATTGCGGGGTTGGGCGAAGTTTATGTGACTGCTTTGCGAGAGATATATGCGGATCGCATTCCAGGAAGATCCGATTTCGTCTGTTACTGGTTTGTCAAAGCCGCTGAGTGCGTTCAAGCGTTGAACAATGTTCGCGCCGGTCTCGTCGCAACCAATTCGATTTCGGGGGGCAATAACCTACCAACCTTACGCTTCGTCTCCGAGAGGTCCGCGATTTTTGAAGCATGGAATGATGAACCCTGGATTGTCGAAGGTGCGGCCGTCCGGGTCGCCTTGATCTGTTTTACAAGTCCCGGTTCAAACGAAGCACTTCGACTGAATGGTGCAGTTGTCGAGACAATTGGCGTTGATCTCACTAAAACCGACGAAGCCGGAAGCGCTCGTACTTTAATAGAGAACCGAAATGTTTCGTTTATTGGGACGCAGAAAAACGGTCCATTCGATGTACCTGGTGAGCTCGCTCGGAGTTGGCTAAAACTTCCGGTCAATCCCAACGGCAAATCAAACGCCGATGTTTTACGACCTTGGACAAATGGGAGTGGAATTGTCCGGCACAACGAGGACCGCTGGATCATTGATTTCGGCGTTGAAATGTGTCAGGCCAGCGCTAGCTTATTCGAAGCGCCATTTGAGCATGTCGTCAAATTCGTCAGGCCGACGCGATTGAATCTACGGCGGCAATGGCACAGAACGAAATGGTGGCTGCACGGCGATCCTCGGCCAGCTTTGCGCCGGTCCTTGCAGCCCATGCGCCGGTTTATCGGAACGCCACTGGTTGCGAAGCATCGAATCTTTGTCTGGTTGCCGTCAATCAAGATTCCAGAAAACACGGTCATCGCCATCGCCCGCGACGACGACACGAGTTTCGGCATTCTCCATTCGCGTTTCCACGAGGCCTGGTCGCTCCGGCTCGGAACATGGCTCGGCGTCGGCAATGATCCCCGCTACACCCCGACCACAACGTTCGAGACCTTCCCCTTTCCCGACGGCCTCACGCCGAATATTCCCGCCACCGCCTATGCCGCCGATCCCTGCGCGATCCGCATTGCGGAAACGGCAAAAAGGCTCGACGAATTGCGCAAGGCCTGGCTGAACCCGCCGAACCTCATTCGCATAGAGCCGGAAGTCGTCCCTGGCTACCCCGACCGCATTCTTCCCAAGGACGTCGACGCCGCCAGAACGCTCAAGGAGCGCACGCTCACCAATCTCTATAATCAGCGCCCGCAATGGCTCGCCGATGCGCATGAAGCGCTCGACCGCGCGGTCGCCGCCGGCTATGGCTGGCCCGAGAATATTTCAACCGAAGAGGCGCTGGAAAAGCTCCTCGCACTCAATATCGCGCGCGCCTCTTCAGCGAAGGGATAAATTTCGGCAACCCGCTTGAATAAACCCCTCATCCTGAGGAACGCTCCGAAGGAGCGCGTCTCGAAGTTCGAGGGGCGCGAGGCGCCGCCAGATCATCCAGATGATCGTCGCCGAGCGGCAGCGGCAGAGACAGCTTGCCGCGAAGCGGTTGCAGAAGAGCATCGCGCGTCAGCTGAAGGCGCTTCAAAAGGAACTCTCTTCGCTCGATCAAGACGGTGCGATGCGTCGGCCGGTGATATTTGCCGGTGGCCTCCATGACGACGCGCGCGATGGCGAGGCCTTCGCATGCGCGCCTTAGGCGTTTGAGTCCGTTGCGGTCGTTGGCGAACCGCAGGCTCTTGCCGATTGGATGGAAATAAACGTCGAGCCAGTCTTTACAGACGTCGATGCCGACGTAGACTTCTGGCATCGTGGTTTGGTCGGGCAGTGCCTTGCCTTGCATTCGGGACTTGCTCCCTGTCATCTGTTCAGGCCGAGCGCGACGACGGACGTGCCAAGCTCATCCGCGGTGCAAGCCAAGGGCGATACGGTCCCGTCCGTGCTATCAACGCGGGGCGGCCGCCCCTCGCTGATCGACCCCACTTCTGCGTGAGTCGCGGGGTCCTGGCAAACATGCAAGGGCGAAGAATTTGCAACAGGCTCTAAATGCAAACGCTTGCATAATTCTTAGCCAGGTGCAAAGGGCGTCTACATCATGAGCCGCGAAGGCTGACGATCTTCGCGGCGCCAGGCCGGTCCCGCTTATTTGTTCTATCACCGGGCATGGGCTAACAATTTGGCCGCGCGTTATCGGGGAGGGAGCAATCATGCCGGTGTGGAACCCGTTTCTCGCCTTTTTACCTCGCCCGCTGACGCTTTTCGGTGCGCTAGCGATTTGGCTCGGGCTGGGCTCGCTCGGCCTGGCGTTGGCGCAAGCGCTTTACGACGACGCGAAGACCGCCGAGCGCTGGGCCTGGTCTCAAATCAAACAGGGCAAGTGGGCCAACTTCAACGACCGCTGCGGCAAGCTCGATCCCAAGGAAGGGGATGACAAGCGCTGGCAAGGTGGCTGCCGCAACATCTCTTCCCGTTTTGTGGTGAAGTTGTTGACGCGCGCGCCGTGGCGGGAGGCGGTGCCGTTCGAGGGCGTTCGGGTCACCGGCGCCCGTATTACCGGGGATGTCGATCTTGGAGATGCGAAACTCATTCGGCCAATCGAGCTCATAGGCAGCCGGATCGAAGACGAGATCACCCTCGACCACGCACATACAGATAGCGTGATCAGCCTCGACGGCTCGCGGATGTGTTGCGACATCAACGCCGCGGGTCTCTTTGCCGAGAGAGATCTCTCCCTCGCTAACGGAGCAGCCTTCAAAGGCGAGGTGACTCTGACCGGCGCTAGGATCGATAACGATATCAAAATGACTGGCGCGAGCTTCGACCGCTTGCTGAACGCCGATTCCTTGCAAGTCGGTGGTGATCTACGCATGGGTTCCGATGACCAGAACAAGTCCAGCTTCAATAATGTGGACCTAACTGGCGCGAAGATTTCCGGAGTGCTCGAAATGAGCGGCGCCAGCTTCGACGGCACGCTAATCGCACGCTCCCTACAGGTCGGTGGCGATCTGCTCATGTCCGATGACCAGAGCAAGGCCCGCTTCACCAGCTTCAATAAAGTGGACCTTACCGGCGCAAGGATCTCGGGAGTGCTCGAAATGAGCGGCGCCAGCTTCGACGGCGCGCTGATCGCGGGTTCCCTACAGGTCGGTCAATATTTGTCAATTCGCAATGCCCAGTTTGCCCAGAAGGTCAACATGGGCGACGGCCATATTGGCAGCAATCTGGATCTACACGGAGCAAACCTGGTTGGTCTCGATCTCTCGGGCGCGACGGTTGTCGCCGAGTTGCAGCTCCGAGAGGATAACAAGTCCGCCGCTTGGAAAGGGCAGAATGGAGAGCCCGCTACCCTGGACCTGCGCAACGCGCATGTCGGCTCTCTGGTGAATGCGAAGGATGCCTGGCCTCTCCAGGGGAAACTCCATCTCGATGGGTTTACATTCGATCATCTCGACAGTTCTAAAGAAGACACAGAGCCAGAAACGCGCGAAGGGGAAATGGGGCGGTGGGACACATGGGCTAGGCTTGATATCCAGTACAGCCCCACTCCCTACGCGCAACTCGCAGCTGTATTTACGAACATGGGCGACCGCGACTCCGCCAACGAGATTCGTTACCTTCGCCACGAGCGCGAACGCGACGAGGCCCGGCAGCAAGGCAAGTGGTGTAGATGGTTGTTCCAAACCGCACTTCGCTACGTAGCCGGCTACGGTGTCGGCTTTCATACGTTCGTCGTTCTTGGGTGGGTGCTCGGCATCTCATTCCTCGGCGCGCTCTATCTGAGGACGTGCGCGAAGGGGGTGCGCGATGGTCGTCACGGGTTTGTCTGGTGCTTCGGCGCAAGCCTCGCCCGGCTTTTGCCGGTGATCGAGATCAACAAGGAATTCACCGAGTTCTTCAATGATCCAGATCGCAAACGCTTGACCGGCCTGCAGAGTCTTATCTTTAATACGATCGGCATCGTGGGCTGGGTACTCGGCGCAATCCTGATCGCCGCCGTCTCCGGCTTGACCCAAAGCCCGTGAGGCGGGCGCAAGAGTGAGCGGCGGGCCGGTTCGAATTTTGATCCGCGTTGCGCCGCAAGTCGGCATAAGCGGGACTCACCGGTGTGGCACGTCAAAAAACGCCGCACTTGACACCGCGCATCGTAATCCATTTGGTGGTTAGCGCGGCCGGGACTGGTTGGCCCATTGGCGCTCGACCCTCAACGAAAGGGAAAACCGATGAACATTCGAGCCATTCTCTGCGCGGGGTCTCTCGCGATATTGACTGCAAGCGGGCAAACCGCAATTGCCCAGCAAGGCGTGAAAGTCGGCGCATTGCGCTGCGAAGTCTCTGGAGGCCTCGGTCTCATCATCACGTCGAGCAAAGAGATGCGATGCGTTTTCACCTCGGCTCGCGGGCATCGTGAGCCATACTACGGCACGATTCGCAAATTCGGCCTCGATATCGGCGCAACCGATAAGGGCATGTTGGCCTGGGACGTTTTTGCCCCCTCTGTTGGGCCAAAGCGCGGGGCGCTCGCCGGCGAATATGTTGGCGCCGGCGCGTCGGCAACCGTCGGGGCCGGCTTTGGCGCGAACGCGCTCGTCGGCGGCTTTGGCCGCTCGTTCACGTTGCAGCCCTTGTCGATTCAAGCGCAGACCGGCCTCGATCTTTCCGGCGGCGTTGCGGCGTTGACCCTTCGCGCCGGGCGCTGAGCGCTGGCGGGGCGCGATAGCCCCTTCCCTGTCGCGGGCCGCGAGTTTGGAACGGGCCATCCCATTCGGGATAGTGCGTGGTGCCGGAGATGCGCCGCCAGTCAGTACGGAATTGGTCTTTAGTTGCGGATAACCGAGTAATGCGGCGGCGAAAGATACGGATCCAACCACTTTGGGTGGGTCACTTGGGGTGCGACCAAGCTGACCACGAGAATTATGGCCGACGTTGCGAGCGCACAGCCCGACAGAATCCAGAGCGCGATTCCGTAAAAGTCCGGCTTCGCACCACTGGGCGGGGTGGTATAGTAGATAGCCAAGCTGGAAAGACCGCAAAGCAAAAGAGCCAGAAGAGCGATCATGTTTTGTCTCCTTGTCCCGAATATACGCCCAAGAAGGATCTCCGGCAATGCTTCCGGCCGTCGCTCCCGCACGCCAGAGCTTCGGCCTTCACCCTGAAGCAAAGCAAAGGCGTCGCGCATTACCGGCCCGGCGTGCCGCGCCATTGATCGATTGAGCCGCAGGGCGAGAATGGTGCCGTGCAGGATTTTCTGCCGAGCAAAAGAAAAGCAGCCAACACGCTGCTTAGCGCCGCAAAATCCCCGCAAAATTCCGCTTGCCGCAAGCCCCGCGCGCGCTCGGCAAGGTCACGTTCGCGATGCACCCCGAGACTCGGCCGGGCTCCTCTGTTCATCGCGCTGGCACTTGATTATGGAAACACCCATAAATATAGACTTGGCGCCTTCCCCTCACGAAAATGAGCCTTCGTTTGCCGCGCGGCGAAGGAGCATGCGGAATTCATGGTCAAAATCACCTATATCGACTCCTTTGGCGAAGCCCGGACTATCGAGGCGCAAGAAGGCGCCACGGTCATGGAAAACGCCATCCGCAACGCGATCCCCGAGATCACCGCCGAATGCGGCGGCGGCTGCGCCTGCGCGACGTGCCACGTCTATGTCGATGAAAGATGGGTGGGACTCACCGGCAAGGCGTCGGACCAGGAAGAAGATATGCTGGATTTTGCTTATAAGGTTCAGCCCAACTCGCGGCTTAGTTGTCAGATCAAGGTCACGCCGGAGCTCGATGGGCTTGTCGTCACCACCCCGGACCGGCAGGGCTAGGAGTTTTTTGCCGACGCGGGGTATCGCGCGAGTCTGCGCGGCTCCCGGCCGTTCACAACTCGGCTCGGACCCGCGCTAGCCGGGCGATGCCGCCGCTTCTTTTCTAAATCAGTCCGGATCAAGGAGAAGGAATGAGTGAAAGCATAGCAACCGACGTCGTTATTGTCGGCGCCGGGCCGGCCGGACTCTTTGCCGTGTTCGAGCTAGGCTTGCTCGACATCAATGCTCATCTGATCGACATTTTACCAAAGCCGGGCGGCCAATGCGCGGAGCTTTATCCAGAAAAGCCGATCTACGACATTCCTGGCTTTCAAAAACTGTCCGGGCAGGAGCTCGTCGATGCCTTGCTGCGGCAAATCAAGCCGTTCCACCCCTACTTCCATTTTGGCAAAATGGTCGAGGCGCTAGAGGTTCTTGGGAGCGCCGAAGCACCGTCGTTTCGCCTCCACACCAGCGACGGCCCAAGCTTTGCGTGCAAGGCCGTCATCGTGGCGGCCGGTGGTGGTTCGTTCCAGCCGAAGAAGCCGCCGATCGCCGGCATCGAAGCCTACGAAGGAAAATCCGTCTTCTACGCCGTGCGCAAGATCGAGGATTTTCGCGGCAAACATGTGGTGATCGTCGGCGGCGGCGATTCGGCGCTCGACTGGACCCTCAATCTTCAGCCTGCCGCCAAGCATTTGACCTTGGTTCACCGCCGCGACGATTTTCGCGCCGCGCCCCATTCCGTCAAAACCATGCGGGAGCTTGTCGCCGCCGGGCGGATAGATCTGCGCCTTGGCCAGATTGCCGCCTTGACCGGCGAAGCGGGCGAGCTCTCCGGCGTGACCGTCAAGGACGCGAGCGGCGGATCGCACGAAATCCCCTGCCAAAGGCTCATCCCGTTTTTCGGGCTCACGATGAAGCTCGGTCCGGTTGCCGGTTGGGGGTTGAACCTGCACGAGAACCTCGTTCCGGTC
>JBOHJQ010000064.1:0-21811 GCA_050728655.1 Methylocella sp. | reverse complement strand
CTGTGGTGGCTCACCAAAAGGTGCCAGGGGCCGCAACAGTCCTGGTGAATCCACCGGAGCAATCAAGGAGGCGGATCGAAGGAAACCTGACCTGACTCACGCCAGCACATCCTACGCCGCGCGCCAAGACTTCACGCTGTGAATGAGCATTCGAAGGTTCACGCGGCTAACCGATGCCTTCTCAAAAAAAATTGAAATACGCGCTCTTTCGGTCGCGCTGCGCCACATGCACGACAAACTCGCGCGCATTCACCAGAAGCTTCGCATCAGCCCCGCGATCGCGCTGGCGTAATTGGCAAGCTTTGGTCGAATGCCGACATCGTGACCATGATCGACACGACCGAAAAATCAAACTGATGGGGTGGATGGCCCCTTCGGCAACACTGTGCCAAGATTGGTGGTCGTCGAAGAGCACCGGCAAAAGGAGCCGTCCATGGGCGAGATTGCCATCGGTATCGATATTGCGAAGCATGTTTTCCAGCCGCACGGGGTTGATGCTGCCGGGAAGGTCGTTCGTTGCCGACGCTTGCGGCGTGGCCAGGTCGCAGCCTTGTTTGCTACCCGGCCGCCCTCTCCGGTGGGGATCGAAGCATGCTGCACGGCGCACTCTTGGGCCCGTGAGATCGCCGCGCTCGGCCACGACGTGCGCCGGATGTCGCCAGGCTACGTCAAACCATACGTGAAGCGCAACAAGCACGATGCCGCTGATGCCGAAGCGGTCTGCGAGCGGCGGCCGTCCATGCGCTTCGTGCCGGACAAGAGCCCGCAGCGAGCCAAGCGGCGCTCGTTGCACATGGTGTCCGCGATCTTCTGGTCCGGCAACGAACGATGCTCGTCAATGCATTGCGGGGCCACTTGGCCGAGTTTGGCGTCGTCGCCCCGCGTGGCCTTCACAAGGCCGAAGAGCTCGTGGCGGTGGTTGCCGATGCGAGCGACGGGCGCCTCCCCGCGAGCGCCCGCGAGCCGCGCTGCGGCTCCTCACTGCGGAGCTCGCCGCGATCGAAAGGCGGATCACGGTGGTCGCGACCGAAATCGTTAGCCGGAGAAGAACGGACCCTCGGCCGTGGTTCCAGTCCCTTCGGTCTTCCGATCGGGCCGCGATTTCGCCGCCTGGATCGGGCTCGTTCCGCAGCAGAGCTCGACGGGCGGCAAGACCCGTCTTGGCGGCATCTCCAAACGCGGCAGCGGCAGTCTCCGGCGCCTGCTGGTTGGCGGCACCATGGCGGCCATGTTCCGCTCGAAAGTCCTGTGCGCCGATCCCTGGCTTCGCCGGCTCCGCGCCCGCAAGCCAGCGATGGTCGCAGCGGTCGCGCGCGCCAACAAGACGGCTCGCGTCGCCTCGGCCGTCATGCGGCGCGAGGAGACATGGCGACCGGCAACGGTGGTGTAACGGTTTTGCTTCCATGAGCTTGCCGCCGTGCTCGCCGCCCTCAAGACCGCTTCGCGCCGCCTCCGGCGGTGACCTACGGTCAGCCTTGACCGCGGCTGCGCGCGACGGCACCGAGGCAGTTTGGTCGGGACGTAGAAATGGTCGCCAGGTCGAACCGAGAAACTTACGTTTGCGAGGGCAAAAACAGCTGAAGGATGTTACGGAGGGTCGGTCGACCCGACGGACCGAGCCAAACCTGATGTGAAGGAGGGTCGGTCGACCCGACGGACCGAGCCAAATCTGAAGTGTCTCAAGGGACTTCGATCCCGGCAAACTGATCAGGCCTCGGTCCGCGCAATCCATCGTGGCCTGCGGCCGTGGTGCCGCATCGACAGGCCGGACACATGACCACAAGCGACCACGTCCTTCCCGTCAGCTCAGAAAGTCCTTGCATGCGGGAAGCCATCCACACATGACCCACTTCCTTGAAATCATTTTGCTTGTCAAAGCCTTCAAATCGATCTATTTGTACACACCCTCCTCGTATGACCTAACATATTTTGACGGTCCTCGCGCGCGTCGTTTAACAGCGTCAGCACCGGTCATGGCGTGACCAGGTTGCGCCAATCACCCTCCTTTTCCGCGCGGCCAGGTCCGCGCCGCACTTCCAAGGACTTCCTCCCAATGCAGGAAATCAAACTGCAGGACTTGAAGCTCAAGTCGCCGACCGAACTGCTCGCCTTCGCGGAGAAACATGAAGTCGAGAACGCTTCGATCATGCGCAAGCAAGAGCTGATGTTTGCGATTCTCAAGCAATTGGCGAGCCGGGACATCGAGATCGTCGGCGAAGGCGTGATCGAGGTCTTGCAGGACGGGTTCGGCTTCCTGCGTTCTCCCGACGCCAATTATCTGGCTGGGCCCGACGATATTTATGTATCGCCGTCCCAGATTCGCCGGTTCGGCTTGCGCACGGGCGATACGGTGGAAGGCTTGATCCGCGGTCCCAAGGAAGGTGAGCGGTATTTCGCGCTGCTCAAGGTCAATACGATCAATTTCGAGGACCCGGAGAAAATCCGGCACAAGGTTCACTTCGACAATCTGACGCCGCTTTATCCCGACGCGCGGCTGAAGCTCGAGGTCAACGATCCCACCAAGAAGGATTTGTCGGCGCGTGTCATCGATATCGTGGCGCCGATCGGCAAGGGCCAGCGTGCCTTGATTGTCTCGCCGCCGCGCACCGGCAAGACCGTGCTTTTGCAAAATATCGCGCAATCGGTCACCGCCAATCACTCGGAATGCTATCTCATCGTGCTTTTGATCGATGAGCGGCCGGAAGAAGTCACCGACATGCAAAGATCGGTCAGCGGCGAGGTCATATCCTCAACCTTCGACGAGCCCGCGGTGCGCCATGTCCAGGTCGCCGAAATGGTCATCGAGAAGGCCAAGCGACTCGTTGAACATGGCCGCGATGTCGTTATCCTCCTTGACTCCATTACGCGACTTGGCCGCGCTTATAACACGGTCGTGCCGTCGTCGGGCAAGGTCTTGACCGGCGGCGTCGACGCCAACGCGCTACAGCGCCCCAAGCGGTTCTTTGGCGCCGCGCGCAACATCGAGGAGGGCGGCTCGCTGACAATCATCGCGACCGCGCTTATCGATACCGGCTCGCGCATGGACGAAGTGATCTTCGAGGAATTCAAGGGCACCGGCAATTCGGAAATCATTCTCGACCGCAAGGTCGCCGACAAACGCACGTTCCCGGCAATCGACATCACCCGCTCCGGCACCCGCAAGGAGGAGTTGCTGGTGGCCCCCGACATCTTGAAGAAAATGTATGTGTTGCGGCGGATTCTCAATCCGATGGGCACCATCGATGGAATCGAATTCCTGCTCGGCAAATTGCGGGAAACACCGAAGGGCAACGCAACCTTCTTCGAATCCATGAACACTTGATCAGACCGCGTCGCGCTCCAAGGAACTCGCACCCGCGGCTTCCCCCGTGACCGATTTGTTGTGCAACTGGCGCTCCCATTCGAGCGCTTGACCAACGATTATTGGAAGATCGTCGTATTTCGGCGTCCAGCCGAGCATGGCCTTTATGCGCTTCGTACCCGCGACGAGCGACGCCGGATCGCCAGGACGGCGGCCGGAAACCCGCACCTTGAAATCGACACCGGATACTAGCTTGACGGCATCGACGACCTCGAGCACCGAGACGCCACGGCCATAGCCGCAATTGCAAACCAGACTTTCGCCGCCGTTGCGCAGGTAGTCGAGCGCCATGAGATGGGCTGCGACCAGATCGCTGACCTGGATATAGTCGCGGATGCAGCTGCCATCCCGGGTTGGATAATCGATGCCATAGACCTCGAGACCGGGGCGTAAACCGAGCGCCGCCTGCACCGCCACCTTGATAAGATGCGTCGCGTTCGGCGTCGATTGGCCAAGACGCCCCTTTGGGTCGGCGCCGGCGACATTGAAATAGCGCAAAATCGCGAACGTCAGACCGTGCGCCTTTGCCGTATCCTCAAGCATCCACTCGACCATAAGCTTGGAGCGCCCATATGGATTTATCGGGGCGAGCGGAAGGATTTCGCCGATCGGGCTGACCGCGGGCTCGCCATAGACCGCCGCGGTCGAGGAAAAGATAAAATGTCTGATTTTTCCGCGCACCGCGCATTCAAGCAAATTGCGCGCCTTGGCGGTGTTGTTGAGATAGTAGCGCAACGGGTCGCCGACCGATTCGGGCACCACGATCTTGGCGGCGAAATGAGCGATGGCGTCGATTTTATAATCGGCGAGCATGCTCCTAATGAGCACAGTGTCGCCGAAGTCGCCGACGATGAGCTTGGCTGCCGCAGGCACCGCCCAGCGCAACCCGGTCGAAAGATCGTCGAGAACGACGACCTTTTCGCCGGCATCGAGGAGGGCCAACACCATATGGCCACCGATATAACCGGCTCCGCCTGTCACCAAAACCGTCATGCCGTCACCCGGACTCGAAATTGATTCGCGATTGTAGCGCAGCTTGGTGCAAAGCCGCTTTCATATCGCCTAAAAATGCGTGCGGACTTATGGCGCGACCCCTGCTGGCTCTCCCGGAGAGGATCTCCTGCAAGCCGAAAGAAAACAGAACCTAAACGTGCAAGGACGACCGCTATATGTTTGGCTGCGACTGGCCGCGTTGCCAGAACTGTTATAGGTCCGGCTCGCGCGCACAGGTGAATTTAACCCGGGCAAACGCTTTAGTGCAAAAGATATTGGCCGTTGATTGTTTGCCCGAGGCGGTCGTTGTCCTCGACGAACGCGGTGATGAATTCATGCAGGCCGGTCTTGAAAATTTCCTTTGTCGTGGCGTTGGCAAGCCGCGCCATTACCTCATGCGCCTGTCTTTGCGACGGCCCGACACGGCCATAGGCGTCGCCGATCGCGTCGAGGAAACGCACGATATTGTCGTAGCACGCGATCAGCGAGCGCGGCATTTCCTTCTTGAGGATCAGAAGATCGGCGATCAGCCATGGCTTCACGCTCTCGCGATAGACCCAATGATAGGCGGTGAGCGACGAGACCGCGCGGAGGATCGCGGTCCACTGGAAATAGTCGAGCGACCCGCCGACCGTCTCGCTTTCAGGTAAAAGCAAGTTATATTTCACGTCGAGGATGCGGGCGGTATTGTCCGCCCGCTCGATATAGAGGCCGACGCGCGAGAACCAATAGGCGTCGTTGCGCAACATGGTGCGGTCGACGGAACCGTCATAGTCGAGCGACGTCTTTTGGACGAATTCGAAGAAATGCGACAGTGCCTCGCGGTTGTAGCGGCTGGAACCGTTGTTGCTTGCTTCGAATCGCCCAAGCTCGATCCAGGCGCCGTTAATCGCGTCCCACATTTCGGCGGTGAGCGCGGTGCGCACCGCCCGCCCATTGGCCCTTGCGAATTTGATGCAATTGCGGATCGAGGACGGATTGTCCGGCGCGAAGGTCAGGTAATCAACGACGCTGGCTTCTTCGGCGGCGCCGCGGGTGGCACGGAAACCCTGCGCCGCACCCGACGATTCAAGCGCGCTTTCCCATTCGGTGCCGGTGCCGGAATAGCTCGCGGGCAGGGTGGCGAGGCGTTGCGATGCCTTGATGATCCGGGCAAGAAAATCGGCGCGCTCCACGTAGCGCGCTAGCCAGTAGAGATTGTCCGCGGTGCGGGAGAGCATTGCCTGCCTCTAAAGCATGACCCCGGAAAGCCGGATTTTCCGGACAAAATCAGGCGTTAAAACAAACCGGCATAGAGCAGGATCAATTTCAACCTGTCGATTGGTTTTGGCTTTGCCACGGGAGATTTTCATCGAAGATCGAATCCTCGACAATCCAGGTATCCTTGGTGCCGCCGCCCTGGCTCGAATTGACGACGAGGGATTTCTCCTTCAAGGCCACTCTTGTCAAGCCGCCCGGCACGACCCTTATGCCATTCGCGCCGGTCAGAACGAAGGGCCGCAAATCGACATGGCGCGGCGCGATGCCGGCATCGAAAAAAGTCGGGGTTGTGGAGAGCGCGAGCGTTGGTTGAGCAATGAAATTATCGGGATCGTGGGCGAGCTTCGCCGCGAAAACCTCGCGTTCGGCCGTCGAAGCGTGCGGCCCCACAAGCATGCCGTAGCCGCCCGAGCCATTGACTTCCTTCACAACGAGTTCGGCGAGATGTTCCCGCACATAACGCAAAGCGCCGGGCTCGCGGCAGCGCCAGGTCGGTACATTGTTCAAAATCGCGGTTTCGCCGAGATAAAATTCGATAATCTCCGGCACATAGGTATAGATCGCCTTGTCGTCGGCGATGCCGGTGCCGACGGCATTGGAAATGGTCACATTGCCCGCCCGGTAGGCGCCCATCAAACCGGCGACGCCGATGATCGACTCTTTCTTGAACGCGCGCGGATCGAGGAAACCATCGTCGATACGCCTGTAGATGACATCGACCCTTTTCGCGCCCTCCGTGGTGCGCATATAGACGACTTCGTCCTCGACGAGCAGGTCGCCGCCTTCGACGAGCTCGACGCCAAGCTTATCGGCCAGGAAGGAATGTTCGTAATAGGCCGAGTTGAACCGGCCTGGCGTCAACACCACGATCGTTGGCTCCGCGGCCGCCGCCGCCGGCGCGACCGACTGCAAGGCGGCAAGCAAGGCATCTGGATAATTCTCGACCGGGGCGACGCGATGCTCGGCGAAAAGATCTGGCGCGAGGCGCATCATGACCTCGCGATTCTCCAGCATGTAGGAGACCCCCGACGGGGTGCGTAGATTGTCTTCGAGCACGTAGAAATCGTTTTCGCCAGTACGGACGACATCGATGCCGGCGATATGGATGTAAATATCGTGCGGCACCCGCCAACCGGCCATTTCCGGCCGGAATTCGGCGTTGCGCGCGACAAGATCGGCCGGGATGCGCCCCGCCTTGACGATTTCCTGCGCGCCATAGATATCGGCAAGGAACAAATTGAGGGCTTTCACCCGTTGCACGAGGCCCGCATCGAGACGGTTCCATTCCGAGCGCAGCATCACGCGGGGAATGATATCGAAAGGGATCAGCCGCTCGGCTCCGTCTTGTTCGCCCTCGCCATAGATCGCGAAGGTGATGCCGATCCGGCGAAACAAGAGCTCGGCTTGCGCGCGGCGCGCAGCGAGGAGCGCGGCCGGCGTCGCCGCGAGCCAGCTCGCGATCTTGCCATAGACGGGCCGGATCGCGCCGTCCGCCACGGTCATTTCATCGAAACATCGTGGCTCCGGCATTTGCCCGCGTTCCTTGTCGCCGGCGGCCTGGGTCATGGTTGGCGGCACATGGCCTTTCTCGAATGTCTGCGCTTATAGAACCAAATCGTGAGGACGGAATTAGGCGAACCGTGGCGATTGGCGCGCCAGGATCTTGCAAGCATTTACTATGCCAGAGTTTGGCAAAAAGGCCAGCAAATCCGAATTAGTCGTGCCCCATGGTCGTGCCCAGCGCGGGGCGTGGCGATGGTTGCGCGGGACCTGCTCGCGCGTCAGCGGCGGCGAGCCAGATCGCGGTGTCCGGTCCAACCACTGCCAATCGCTCCGCCTTGCATCATTTCGAGGCGAAGGCGGGCGCGTCCCTGTGTCGAAAATTTTTGTTCAATCGGCCTATGCCAGATGAAATGTACCATGGCAGGCTTATCGTTAAAGCGGCCAAAATAATGCCGGCGATGATATCGATGAAATAGTGCCCGCCCATGGCGGGAGAGGACAAGATGATGAGCAGATTTAAGGCCAGCAATGGGATCTTGAGGATGCGCAATGGCCTTGCGGCGTAGGTGCATAGCACGGCGAGGGTGGCGTGGAAGGAGGGAAAGATCACCAGGCCTTGAGTGTTGAGTGGGTTGAACGTACGTAAAGTGCCATTACGCAGGTCGGCCCATTGCGAAACGTAACCGGTGGTAGAGGCTACGGGCAGGTGGTAGTAGACAAAAGCGCCCGCGGCAGGGTTGAGTATCCCTATACCTATGGTGGCAAGCGCCGAAACCATGAACCAGAGTAAGAATGTCCTTGCCTGGTTGTGGTGGCCGAGCAGTTCCAGCACGAAGAAAAGGATCAGCATCTCCGGGCCAAGGATCATATATACTGCGTGCCCGCTGGCCTCGATCACCGGGTGAGCGATGAGCCACTGGTACATATCGAGCCAGTTCAGTCCGAGCGCTTGATCGGCTGTCACGAATGCCCCGTCCCACGTGGGCAAGGGCAGAATACCGGTGAGGATGAAGCTCAGAATCGCAGCGGCATTGGTGAACAGCGCCAGCGCGAGCATGGTGCGGGCGCAATCGGCTAATCTGGGTATAGGTCTCCAGCGGCAGTACGTAAAAAGCACGGCCAAAAGTATCCCCCCAGGAAGGACCTTCAAGGCCGTGGCGGCTTCCAGGCGAAAGGAGGATGCCGCGAGAAAGATGGCATCCGAGACGGTGGCCACCAGGATAATGGCCCACTCTATGGGCATCGCGGCAACTCCATGCAAGTTTAATGGATGGCGGCGGCGGCGCCGAGCCAGATCGCGGTTTGCGGATAGAGAATGAGGCCGGCGCTCGCGAGGGCGATGCCATAGGGGATGCCGGTGCCTGGCTCATGCAGGCGGGTGGCCCATTGGCGCGCCACTAGGACGCCCGGCAAGGGCCATTTTCGCAAGCCGATGATCGAGATAGTGAGCAGACCGCCGAGAACGCTGGCGGAAAGCGCGTAGTCGCCGAGATGATCGAACCCGAGCCAGATCGCCGTCGCCGCCGCGAGCTTTGCATCGCCGCCGCCGATCCAGCCGCCCGCGAACAAGCCAAAAGTGAGAACGAGCATCGCCGCGCCACAGGCGAGATGCCACAAAATTTCGGTCGCGGGGAGGCCGCAGGCAAAGGCCATGGCAATGAACAGGACGGCGAGCGCGATCGAAACGCGATTGGAAATGGTCATTGTCAACAAATCGGAAATGGCGGCGAAGACCATCAGGGCCGGAAAAAACAAAAGCGTCGCAAATTCAAGCATGATCCCTCTCACCCACGCCATTAATTGAACCCGCTGGCGATAGGCCCGTAGAAATTGGCCGCAAGGGTCGTGCCGATTGAGGTCACGACGGAGATGATGCCGAGCACGACCAAAGCGGCGATGAGGCCGTATTCGATGCCCGTGACGCCAGACTCATCGCCGGCAAACTGGATGAACCGAGTTATCATGGGGTAAGGCTCCTGGCAGTTGTCGGCCCCCCCCGCCGCGCGGGTTGGGCGCGGCGGGGGAGGCTTGGTTTCGTGGGCGATGTCAGGCCAAATTGCTGGCAACCGCGTTGAATGTGGCCGTGAGGTCGCTGCCGACTGCGGTCACGGCGACGATGATGACGACGGCGATCAAAGCAGCGATGAGACCATATTCGATGGCGGTAACGCCGGACTCATCGCCGGCAAACTGGATGAACCGAGTTATCATGGGGCAAGGCTCCTGGTGGTTGTTGGCCCCCCCGCCGCGCGGGTTTGGCGCGGCGGCGGAGGCTTGGTTTCGCGGACTATGTCAAACCAAATTGCTGGCGACCGAATTGAATATGGCCGGGAGGTCGGAGCCGACCGCTCTCACGGCGGCGATGATGACGAGCGCGATCAAGGTGGCGATGAGACCATATTCGATGGCCGTGACGCCGGAGTGATCGTCAATTAAGCGGTGAAACAAATTGCGCATGAGTCACTCGGTTGCTCGTCCCCGCCGGACGCCAGGGTTTGGCATCTGCCAAGATCCGGGCGCCAGACAGGCGGCGCGGACGCTGTCAGGCCAAATTGGAGGCGACGGCGTTGAATGTGGCCGTGAGGTCGCTGCCGACCGCTTTCACGGCGGCGATGATGACGACGGCGATCAAGCTGGCGATGAGACCATATTCGATAGCCGTGACGCCGGATTGATTGTCGACAAAGCGGTGAAACAAATTACGCATGCTTGAAACTCCTGAGTTCCGGATTGCTGAAAGATTCCAGTCCAGGTATTTGCCTGGGTGTTGCTGGAATGCGGCGATAATAAACAGCCAAACATTTGAAAGCACTTAGGAACTCGGATAAACATTTATATTAACGCACAGTAAATGTCTTAGTGGTTATCCATAAATTTATTTTTGTCGCTGGATACGTGCGTTGTTACGAAAATTGTATCTGCCGGCCATTGCTCAAATTATCAAAATGCTCGCGCGGCATTGCCGCGGGATTTGTTCAAGCGGCGGCGAGTCAAGCTCCGCGTGAACGGTTCTCCTCGCGCGATTGGGCCAATCACCCCCGGCTCTTGTGCGCGTCTGTTTAAGGCGATTTTGACGGTTGGTATCGTAGAAAGCCGGTGGCGCGCTCCGCCGCGGCCGCGCGCCAAGCCATCCACCCGGCGACGACACGAGTTGAGCGGGTCCGGACCCTCGTGGCCGCGTCCGATTCTCCATGGCCACGCTCGGTCGGCCAGGTGCACAGGGAACGGATACCGGTATGACCGACCAGAATAAGAGCCTTGAGTATTCATCCCAGCCAAGCCGGACGCTTGAATGGCTGAACCGGGCGAAGCTTGCTTTTCCGGCCGGAATGCGCTCCGCGGCGGGATATGTGCTTTTGTCAATTGTTGTAGCGTCCTTTGTGCTCATCATTTTCAACACGCACAACACTCCTTTGTTCGACAAGCTCTCGGGCCCCGATTCCTGGACCCGCGCCGTTCTGCTACGCGACGCTCTCGAAACAGGATCATGGCACCAGATCCTCGGCCGCGACTCCTCCGGTTACGGGACTTCCCTCCACTGGACGCGGCTCGTCGAAGTAATCGCCCTGCCGTTCGTTCTGCTTCTGGAACCGTTTCTTGGGCGCGACGGCGCGATTTTGGCGGTGGCAACAATGTTCGGCCCGGTCCTGCTCGGGTCCTTGACGGCGGCCCTTTGCTGGGCTGCGAGACCCTTCGTCGCGTGGAAGCCGGCGATGCTGTTCGTCCCGGCCGCCGCCGTCCTGGCGCCGGCGCTGCTAAATTACGGCGAACCGGGTACTTTCGGCCACCACCTCGTCATTCCTCTTTGCGTCACCCTGGCGTTCGCACATGCGGCGCGAGCCGCCTCCGGCCGCGGCGGTTGCGCAAATTCGGCCGGCTACGCCGGCCTCTGGTGCGGCGTCGGGACCGCCTTCTCGGTCGAAATGTTGCCCTTTGCCGTCCTCGCTTTGGCGGGGCTCGTCCTCGCATGGGTCCTCGATGGGGACGAGGCGGCTGCCGACCGGGTGGAGGGATGCGCGCTTGGCTTCACCGTCATCGTGGCCGCGGCCTGGCTGCTCGATCCGCCAAACGGCGGGCTTCTCGCGATCGAGGTGGACCGGCTTTCGCTGCCCTACGTCCTCCTCGGCCCCCTTCTCCTCGCCGCGGCGAAGGCGCTGCGCCGCGTCCGCCTGCCCAGCGCTGGTCGTCGGCTTACGGCATCCCTCGCTGCCGGTCTCCTCGCCGCAGTCCTGTGGCTCGCCGCCTTCCCGGAGCTTGCCGGGGGGATCGCCCCCGAGACCTCGGCCGAGGTTCAGCGCTTCATCTGGGGCAACAATACCGAGCTTCAACCCATCCACACCGCGAGACGCTTGATCGCCTGGGGCGGCGGCGGCATCCTCTCCTTGCTCTTCTTCTCGCTCGAGCTGTTGAAAGTCCACCGGGACTGGCGCAGGTTCTGGCTTCTCTCCTACGCCACTTTTTGCGCCGCAACGCTCCTCGCAATAAGCATCATCCATATCCGGTTCACCCCCTACGCCGCGGCGGCGGGCGCCGTCGCGCTTGCCATTCTGGCATCGCACCTCAGGAACCGGGCCGGATTGCTGCCGGCCGCGGTCTTCGCAACTTTCTTTGCCGTGGCTCCGTTCTACGCCGCGGCAACTGATGCGGGCGACCCGCAGGCATTATCCTGTCAGGTCGCGGAAGCCGCAAGGTGGCTCAAGGACGAACGGGAAGTCGTGCTCGTCGACATCGGCTTCGCCCCCGAACTGCTGTGGAGGACCCGCGCGATGACGGTCGCCACGCTTTACCATCGAGGCTACAAGGGGATCGCAAGGTATTTGCGGGCAAGCCGGGCGCTGACCGACGACGACGCCAGAGCCGCGTTGGAAGCTGCAGGGGTCAAGCGGGTGCTTCTGTGCTTGCAGCCGCCCAACGCCCGTGCGCCCTACGTTGCCGACTTGCCCGAGACCGCGCTGGAGCGATGGAAGCGTGGCCAGCTGCCCGGCTGGCTGCACAAGGATTACGAGGATAATGCCGCCGGCCTGATGCTTCTCAGCCTGTCGCCGGGGCAGAGGCCGCCGGCAAGGCCGGACAAAAAGGTTGCCGCGCCATGCGCTGGGAAGGATCGTTTGGAATTAAGCCGAATGGCCGACGCGGCTGTTGTCCAATCGACACAAATCTGCTTTGATCAAGACTGAAATCCGAGCCGCCGGCGCGGACCGGCCCGCTGGCCGGAACCCGAACCCCTGGAGTGCCATGGCTGCGCCTTTTTTCGCCGATTATCTTGCCGAGCGCCGTATTTTGCGGCGAAAATTGTCATATTGGCGAATCGCCGCCGTCGTGGCGCTGATCCTGGCCGCCGCTGCCGCGGGCCTCCGCCTGCTTGGACAGGATGGGTCCTTGGGTTTCACGCCGCATATCGCCAGGCTCGCCATCGAAGGCGTCATCACCGGTGATCGCGAAACCCTGAAACTGATCCAGAAAATCGAAGAGTCCAAAGCCGCCGAAGCGGTTCTGATTTCGATCGACAGTCCAGGCGGCACGACCTCGGGAGCGGAGCGACTCTACGATGCGATCCGGCGTCTCTCGGCGAAGAAACCGACGGTTGCCGTGGTCGGGAGCATGGCCGCCTCCGGCGCCTATATCGCCGCCCTTGGCACCGACCGGATTGTCGCGCTGGGAAATGCGCTGGTTGGTTCGATCGGCGTCCTCGTTCAATATCCAAACTTCACCAAATTGCTCGACACGGTTGGGGTGAAAATGGAGGACGTGAAGTCTTCCCCGCTGAAGGCTTCGCCGAACGGGTACGAGCCAACGAGTCCGGAGGCGCGTGCCGCGCTCGCCGCGCTCGTCGCCGACAGTTTCACCTGGTTCAAGACGCTCGTGAAGGAGCGCCGCAATATGACCAGCGAGCAGCTGGAGGCTGTCGCGGACGGACGGATCTTTACCGGCCGCCAAGGCATGGAACTGCATCTTGTCGATCGCCTCGGCGGCGAGCGCGAAGCCATCGAATGGCTTGAGCAGGAAAAAAATATTCCCAAGCGGCTGCCGGTGCGGGACTGGAAACAGGAACGAACGCTGGAACGATTGGGCATCTTGAGTTTTTCCGCGCGGGCCGCGGAATTCCTTGGGCTTGGCGGTCTGAGCGGCGCGCTAGATCGTGCCGCCGATGCCGCGCGAGAGCGTATGCTTGACGGCCTTGTTTCGATTTGGCAAGTTGGCGGCGCAAACTGAAACTCGGCGGGCCACAGCATAGTTTTGGATAAGAAATTTGAGGGACGTGGCCATGATCAAGTCCGAGCTCGTACAGCGGATTGCCAACCGTAATCCGCATCTCTACCTCCGCGATGTGGAAAAAATCGTCAATGCAATTCTCGATGAAATCACGAGCGCCTTGTCGCGCGGCGACCGGGTCGAACTGCGTGGGTTCGGCGCCTTCTCGGTGAAACACCGGGACGCCCGGGTTGGCCGCAATCCGCGTACTGGAGCGCATGTTCCGGTAAACGAAAAGATGGTTCCCTTTTTCAAAACCGGCAAGGAAATGCGCGAGCGCTTGAATCAAGGCTATGGCGGCTGAAGCTTGCGGCTCGCAACTGCGCGCCGAGTGTTCGATTTCTCGCGTATGAAGCTTTGGCCAGGCCGCGAGAGGGGCGCGGCCTCTGTCCCAATCGGGCCGGCGTTTTCCTTGGCCTCGGGTCCCGGCGGGGTCTTACCAACTTGCGAAGAATCATTTAGAAGCGCGCTGTGAACGCGCGCGAATTCATCGGCGGACGCAAATGACGCGATTTATCAAAATTCTTTTTCTAGTTCTGCTCGCGCTCCCCGCAATAGCCTTGCTGGCCGCCAACCGCCATGACGTGATAATATACCTCGATCCTTTTGCTGGGCCCACGCCGGAGGGCACCCAAATCACCGTGCAGCTCTTCATTGTCATAGGCGTCGCGATCATGGTTGGGGTTATTTTTGGCAGCGTCGTGACCTATGTCGAACAAGGCAGGCACCGCCGCGCCGCGCGGCGGGCGAGAGGCGAGGTGGTCTCCTTGCGGGCGCAAGTCGCGCGGCTATCGCTTCCCAGGACCGGCGAAAAACGGAAGATTCCGTGACATTTTGAAAGCGCCGGGGCCGGCCCGCGACGCCGGCCAAGGCCTCGCGGCCATGGTGTCAGCGAACCATCCCATTCAATTGATGCGGGTGAGGCAGGACGATGAGCGTCATCGTTAAAATCTGCGGCCTCGCGACGGAGGCTTCGCTCGACGCCGCGCTTGAGAGCGGCGCCAACATGGTAGGCTTTGTCGTTTTTGACAGGAGTCCGCGGCATGTCTCCTTGGAGCTGGCCGAAAACCTCGGCCGGCGGGTGGCGGGGCGGGCCTGCAAGGTTTTGGTGACGGTCGATGCCGGCGATGCCTTGCTCGCGGCGGCGGTCAAAGCGCTCGATCCCGGGCTCGTTCAACTGCACGGCTGCGAATCCCCGGAACGGGTCGCCGCCATTCGCGCCCGGTTTGGCCTTCCCGTGATGAAGGCGATTGGGATCTTTGAGGAGGCAGATCTTGTGCGTGTCCCGGTTTTCGATGGAGTGGCCGATGTCCTGCTGTTCGACGCCAAGCCGCCCCGCGCGACCGGACGGCCCGGCGGCCTTGGTACCAGCTTCGACTGGAGCCTGCTTGGCGGAATCGAAACCAAGAAGCGGTGGCTCCTCGCGGGCGGCCTCACCGCCTCCAATGTAGTGGAGGCGCTCGCCCAAACCGGCGCGCCGGGGGTCGATGTTTCCTCCGGGGTCGAAAGCGCGCCGGGCGTGAAGGACGAGGCAAAGATCGCGGCTTTCATCGCGGCAGTCCGGGGCGCCGCCGAGAAGCTTGGTCCGTCCGCGCTGAGCGGCTAATACTGCGGCGCGCCGAAGCGGCCCCGGTCAAATTTGCCTCGAAACATCCTGATCGAACGATAAGCAAGTAAAGGCGGACGCGGTGACAGCAGCTCTCAATTCGTTTCGCACCGGCCCCGACGAAACCGGCCATTTCGGCATCTTCGGCGGCAGGTTCGTGGCCGAAACCTTGATGCCGCTGATCCTCGATCTCGAAAAGCACTACAACGCCGCCAAGACCGATCCGGCCTTCAAGGCCGAGCTCGACAATCTGCTTACCCATTATGCCGGGCGGCCGAGCCCGCTCTATTTTGCCGAGCGCATGACCGCCTATGTCCGCCAAAAAGCCGCCGCTTCCGGTAGGCCAGGCGGGGCAAAAATCTACTTCAAGCGCGAGGAGCTGAATCACACCGGCGCACACAAGATCAACAATGTGCTCGGCCAAATTCTTCTCGCCCGCCGGATGGGCAAATCACGCATCATCGCCGAGACCGGAGCGGGCCAGCATGGCGTCGCGACGGCGACCACTTGCGCGCGCTTCGGGCTCGATTGCGTCGTCTACATGGGGTCCGTCGATGTCGAGCGGCAAAAGCCCAATGTCTTTCGCATGAATCTGCTTGGCGCCAAGGTGGTGCCGGTCGAATCGGGTGCCAGGACGTTGAAAGACGCGATGAACGAGGCCCTGCGCGACTGGGTCACCAATGTCGAAAACACATTCTACTGCATCGGCACGGTGGCCGGCCCGCATCCCTATCCCGCGATGGTCCGCGATTTCCAATGCGTGATCGGCGAGGAAACAAGGGCGCAGATGCAGGCCGCCGAGGGAAGGCTCCCGGACTCGCTGTTCGCTTGTATCGGCGGCGGCTCCAATGCCATCGGCTTGTTTCACCCTTTTCTCGACGATCCCTCCGTGGAAATCTATGGTGTCGAGGCGGCGGGTTTTGGCCTCGACAAAAAGCACGCCGCCTCGCTCGCTGGCGGCAGGCCCGGCGTGTTGCACGGCAATCGCACCTATTTGCTGATGAATGCCGACGGGCAGATCGAGGAGGGCCATTCGATCTCGGCCGGCCTCGACTATCCGGGCATCGGCCCCGAGCACGCCTGGCTGAAGGAAACCGGGCGTGTTGCTTATCTTTCCGCGACCGACACGGAGGCGCTTGCGGCGTTTCAGCTGTGCGCGAAACTGGAAGGAATCATCCCGGCGCTCGAACCCGCGCATGCGCTCGCCAAGGTTCTGGATCTCGCGCCACAAAGGCCCGAGGATCATTTGCTGGTGGTCAATATTTCCGGGCGCGGCGACAAGGATATTTTCACCGTCGCCGATCATTTGGGCGGCGTGGCGCCGTCATCTCCATCATAAGTGATCCGGTACAAGGCCCCGGCGTGATCGTCGGAGACGATGAGCGAGCCATCTTGAATTTCGGCCACGTCCACCGGACGCCCGGCATAGGTGCTCTTTCAGTCGAGCCAGCCGTCCGCGAAAACCTCTGCCTTGTCGCCCGCGCCGTCGGGTTTTAGCGAGGAAAAACTAACCCTCGCGCCGATCGCCACGCTGCGGTTCCACGACCCATGCTGAGCGGAAAAACTCCCGCCCAGTAAACAAGCACACGCCCCGGACATGACGCTTGAAAAAATTTCCAGCACGCGAAACTAACTGGAGTTCCCAGCTGTAATTGCGATTGTGCAAACATACTCACCACGTGAGAGTCGCACAATAACGCTTGGAGAACATAACATGACACTTGCAGAACGAACCGTGTCTAGACTAAGCGGTTCAGTGAAGGGCCGCCGGGAGTTTCTGCGCGGAACTGCGGCTGCCGCGGCGGGGATCGGCGCCCTGATGGCGCTGACCCGGAACGAAGCTCAAGCCGACGGAAGCACAATTGGCCCGACGCCGGCCGATCTCCAGATACTAATTGCCGCTCAGATAGCCGAGGCAATAGCGGTCACGACCTACACGAACATTATCCATACAGCGCCATTCTTCACCCGCATCCCCCAAGATGACATGGGCTATTTGAAAGCTGCTCGCCGGGAGGAGATGTCGCATTACCTGCTCGAAAAATCGGTGACCAATCAGGACAGCCCGTTCACAAACTTTTTCTATCCGAAAAACATGTTCGCGAACGCGCAGGTTACGTTGAACACGCTTGTGACGCTTGAAGAAGCCTTCATTGCGGCCTACCTGGTCGGCGTGCGGCGTTTCAGCACCAACGACCTGAAGGTAACGGCGGCGCGCATCATGGGCATTGAGAGCGATCACCGGACGCTGGCACGAGTCATCGGCGGTGACGTTTCGGTGCAGGATGGCGGTCCGATCACGAGCATCACCGGTATCCAGGGCGTTTCCGAGAGTGCCAATCCGCCGAATAACAATGGCTATGAGCGCACGCTCTTGTTGACCGACATTTCGCAGGCCGTGAACGCATTGCTGCCGTTCGTAAGCAAGGGCGCGGCGGCAAAGGCCGGGTTCGACACGACGAAGACCTTTGCGTTCGTGCCATTTACCCCCGTGTTGCCGACGCCGCTCGGGGATTTCCATTCGTTTGCGGGCTGAGCAGAGGCGTGCCTCCATCTGGTGGCGCAATAGGCACCCGGCGCGCGGCTTAGCGCTGACGGGAGCGACCGAAGCGTGGATTCAACCTTGCATCAGGCGGCTATCAAGCGGCCGAGTGGCCGGCATAGGGCTCACCGATGTCGGCCCGTTCACATCCGAGACCATGACAGGAGTGTGGTCTTCCTAATCCTCATAAGTGATCCGGTACAACGCGCCGGCATAATCGTCGGAGACGAGGAGCGAGCCGTCCGGGAGCTCGGCCACGTCCACCGGACGCCCGTCATAGGCGCCCTTTTCGTTCAGCCAGCCCTCCGCAAAAACTTCCGCCTTGTCGCCGGTGCCGTCGGGTTTCAGTGAGGCGAAACTAACCCGCGCTCCGATCGGCACGCTGCGATCCCAAGATCCGTGCTGGGCAAAAAAAATCCCGCCCCTGTATTTTGCCGGAAATTTCGTGCCCGTGTAAAATGTCATGCCGAGATCGGCCGCGTGGGCGGGGGTTTCGATCTCCGGAAACACAAGGCCTTCCGGCGGCGTCTCGTTCTTATATTCGTCAGTGCGAGTGTGGCCGCCACCATACCAGGGAAAGCCGAAATCGAGGCCGGCCTTGGGCGCGCGGTTAACTTCCTCCGGGGGAATGTCGTCGCCCATCCCATCGACCTGATTGTCGGTGAACCACAAAATATGGTCCTTGGGATTGAAATCCATGCCCACCGAATTGCGAATGCCGCGTGCGAAAACTTCGCGGCCCGTGCCGTCCAGGTTCATTCTGATGATGCCGCCGAGCCCCCATTGGTTGAATTCCGCCATTTTTTCGTGCGGGGGCACGTTGTATGGTTGCCCCAAGGCTATATAGAGCTTGCCATCGGGGCCAACGCGGCAAACCCGTGCGCTATGACCGCTGCTTTCGTCTTCCGGCGGGATGAGCTGGCCTTGAGCCACCACGGTTGTGGCCGCGATCGAAGGGTTGTCATAAGTCTCTTCCGCCGCCGGAAAGGACAAAACCCGGTTTTGTTCGATAACGAAAAGAACGCCTGCGCTGGAAAAGCAAACGCCATGCGGTAGCTTCATGCCGATGGAAGGGGCAAATTCCGTGACCTTTGGAGTGTCGCCTGGCCCCGGCGAAGCGGCTACAGCATAAACGTTCGCGCCCATGGTTCCGACGAAAATCACCCTTCCTTGTGGGCTAACCGCCATATGACGCGCGCCGGGCACCAGCGCATAGAGGCCGATCCTGAATCCGGGCGGAAGCTTAATTCGTTCGAGAGTGTTTTGGATTGTCTCCGGTTGATGAACGAGCGCGCGCCGATACGCGTGCCTGGCCCAAACAAGTGCGGCGGCGCCCGCCGGCAAGGCCAAAACCAACAAGGCAATTGCGGCCAGCCTTTTATTCATGTTGCGGATCGAACCTCGAGGTTCAGGAATGGACAGATGTTTCCACGCGCGGCGGCGCGAGCGCGGCAAACAGAGCGTCGTCCTCGTTCTCGGCAACATTGGGCGTCGTCAGCAAGGTTTCGCCATAAAAGATCGAATTCGCCCCGGCGACCATGCAAAGTATTTGCGCCTCGCGGTTCAACACGGAGCGGCCGGCGGAAAGGCGGACTCTTGCGGCTGGGAGAACGATCCGCGCGGCGGCGATCATCCGCACGAAATCGACGGCGTCGATTCCTTCCCTTTGCCCGAGCGGGGTGCCCGCGACCGGAACCAGCGCATTGATGGGCACGCTTTCGGGATGCGGATCGAAGGCGGCCAATATTTGCAGCAGAGATGCTCGGTCCCTGACAGCCTCCCCCATTCCTATGATGCCGCCGCAGCACATTTGCAGCCCGGCCGCCCGCACCGCCCGCAAGGTTGCGAGCCTGTCCGCATAGGTCCGCGTCGTCACGATGCTTGGGTAAAATTCGGGGCTCGTGTCGAGATTGTGATTATAGGCCGTCAGCCCCGCCCCTTTCAGCCGCAGGGCTTGGGCAACGGTCAACATGCCGAGCGTCACGCAAGCCTCCATCCCGAGCGCGCGAACGCCACGCACCATATCGAGCACCGCGTCGAACGCCGCTCCGTCGCGCACATTCCGCCAGGCCGCGCCCATGCAAAAACGATCGGCGCCGAGCGCTTTGGCGCGGGCGGCGGCGGCGAGCACGGCCTCGGTTTCCATCAGATCGACTTTGGCCAGATGAACCTCGCGGTGATGCGCGGATTGCGGGCAATAGGCGCAATCCTCAGGGCAGCCGCCGGTTTTGATGCTGAGAAGGCTCGCCTTTTGGACGTCGCTCACGTCGTGACAAAGCCGGTGAACGCGGTTCGCCTGTGCGATCAGATCGAGCAGCGGCAAATCGTGAAGTGCGACAATCTCATCCGTGGTCCAATCGTGCCGGAGGATTTGGCCTTGTTCTGGATGTGTCATGCTGCGTGCTTCGCGCTACGGGCGGCGGTGTCTATTCATGAACCCTGGCCCAGATTTTTGCAATCGCCTCAGCTTCAGGGGATGAAATGCGGCGGCAACTTGGCTGATTGGATTGTCACGAGCACGTTATTTGAGTTTCGGCATTTCGCTCTTGTTCGACTCCAAGCTGACCTCGCCGCAACGGCTGCTTTGCGCCAAAAGCCGCCATTCCGGCCGTCCATGCGCAGCCGTCGGGCGGCCGACCCATCGAACGGCTTGTCGCCAGTCGATATAAAGGAGTACCAAACGATTTTCACGACAGGGGCGAGATATGATTTCAAGGCGCAAAATGCTGACGGCGACTGCCGCAGGCGCGATAGCTTCGGGAACAACGACCGCGCGCGCGGCCTCTTTCGGCAACCCGGACGAGCCTCCGCAAGGGGCAATCAACGCCAAGAACCCGGCGAGCGTCACTGATCCGGGTCCCCAAAGCCGCACTTTGGCCAGCCAGTTCCCCTCGGCACAGTCCCCGCCGCCGACCGACGTCGGAGACCTGCCGCAGTTTTGGGCGTCATTCAACAATGCGCCAAGGCGCATCCAGAACGGCGGCTGGGCGCGCCAGGTGACGCAAGCCGACTTCGCGATCTCGGAGACCATATCGGGGGTCAACATGCGGTTGTCCGCCGGGGGCATAAGGGAATTGCACTGGCATCTAGCCGCCGAATGGGCTTACATGACATATGGGAAGTGCAGGGTCACTGTTCTCGACGACAAGGGCCGCGCCTATGTCTCGGACGTAAATCAGGGCGACCTTTGGTACTTTCCCTCCGGCTTCCCGCATTCACTGCAGGGGCTCGCTCCAGACGGTTGCGAGTTCATCATTTGTTTCGACGACGGCAAAGCCAGCGAATTCAACACAACTCTGGTGACGGATTGGCTCGCCCATACGCCTCCAGATATTCTCGCCGAGAATTTCGGCGTCCCGGCCAAAACGTTCTCGAAAATTCCGCTCCACGATCTCTGGATTTTCCAAGGTAAGCTGCCTGGCGACTTGGCCACGGACCAGAATGCAGTGGAGGAGCCAGGCGGCTTGCCCCCGTACCCGTTCACCTATTCCCTCGGATCGTCTGCACCCGTAAGGAAGACAAAGGGCGGAGAGGTCAGGGTAGCCGACAGCAGCATTTTCACCATCTCGAAGACAATTGCGGTTGGGGATGTGACGATCCGCCCGGGTGGGCTGCGGGAAATGCATTGGCACCCGAATGCCGATGAATGGACGTATTGGATCAAGGGCAAGGGACGCGTAACTGCATTCGAGACGGGGCCAAACGCGGTAACTTTGGACTTCAACCCGGGCGATATTGGCTACGTCAAGCGCAATAACGGCCACTATGTCAAGAACGTCGGTGACACCGACCTGCAGTATCTTGAAGTCTTCAGGAGTTCCTATTACGCGGATGTTTCTCTGTCGGATTGGTTGACCCATACCCCGCCATCATTGGTCGCTCAGCATTTCAATATCGACGAGACGACAATCGCAAAGTTTCCCAATGACAGGCCTTTGGTGACGCCCGAGTGATCACACCGAGCGGCCTAAAGGCTTACCTGCGACCAAGCCGGGACTTTCCAGAAATATTGCCGCAACCCCCGCCGTCACCGCTTCGTCACGGCCCATTGTGTGACGGGCATGGCCGGACGCCAGGCTTGAAAGGAGCCTAAAGAATCTCCGCGCGAAATTTCAATACGCAGAAGCTCGCCGCCCTGCGCCTTGAATCGGCGGATGAGTTCCGCCTCGGCCTCTAGCGTCACCGCATTGACGACAAGCCTGCCGCCCGGCGGCAAAGTGGTATAGGCCGCGTCGAGGAGCGTTGCATTGCTCGCCCCGCCGCCGACGAAAATCGCCTGCGGTCGCGGCAGAGG
>JBOHJQ010000063.1:0-21998 GCA_050728655.1 Methylocella sp. | reverse complement strand
CCTCAAAACCCTCAAAGGTCTGACCCCCTATGAATACATCTGCAAAATCTGGACGAAAGAGCCGGACCGCTTTAAGGTCGATCCATTCCAGCACAACGTGGGACTAAACATCTCACGTCGGATCCGTCATCAGAGATTAAACAAAACCACTTTGAATGTGATTGATTCTTGATCGATTCGATTTGCCTCGCGAACAAGATTGGATCGGGATTGTTGGTCGTCATCGCAATCCCAGTTATGTCTTCGGCCAAATCAAATGAAATATCTTTTTCGCCATCAACACGCTCAACGCGCGCCGAGCATAATGTCAATATCGTTTCCGTATTGTTATTCCATGTTACGGTTGCCTCTACGTATGCAAGGCCAGTGTCAATATCAGTCATATTTAGAAATACGGACGAGACGTAGAATCCAGCGTCAAGACCATGAACGAAACCAGGCTCCAGGGTTTCTGCGCGATTCGGATCAAAAATTCCCGTTTGCAAAATCACGTTCTCCGCAGAGCTGGAAAACTCTTTTTGCTTTAGTTTTAACCTAATTGACGTGAGGCGGAGCGTTTTACTATGCACAAAACCGTAGAGGCCGAAAGCAGCTCCATAATCGGTCATTATTATATGCGGGAGCGTATTATCCACCTCGATGAGACACGCGTTTTTCACAAGAGCCGTCACTTCACAAGAGCCGTCACCTTGGTACTAGCGATTGGCACGTCGCCATTCAAAGCCACGGGCTTTGACAACGAGCCAGGCCAACTAGTCGTAAGCCCGTCAGCTGCTCCCCTGGGAACCGCGCTTCGCCATTAAGCGGGGCCGCGGATCTCATTCTTCCTTGGCCTTTTGCGTGAAAACCTGGCGGCCGCGGTACATGCCGGTCTTGAGATCGACATGATGCGGACGCCGCAACTCGCCAGAATCCTTGTCTTCGACGTAGGTGGGCGCTTTGAGCGCATCCGCGGACCGCCGGAACCCGCGCTTCATCGGGGAGGTTTTGCGTTTCGGAACCGCCATGTCGCTGTCTCAATCTCGATTCGCGCCGGCGCAACCGCATCGCGCGCTTGCGGATTTATGTGCCTCTTACAATGAAATTCTATGCTTGGCCATCCTGAAATGCGCGGCGGCGGGCGCAATGCGGAACCTATTGTCAGACGGATCATCGAGCACTCTATTCAACGCATTCGGCGAGCTGAGCGGCCCTTTGCGCCTTCGCCATGACGCGCGCGGCTAGCCAGAGGTGGCGCCGGGATGGCCTCGCCGGATTGCGGTGCCGGGGATCGGGCAGAGCGGTTGCGAGCAATGCGGCCTCCCGGGCGTCGAGCTTATCCGCGCTCTTGTGGAAATAATGCCGTGCCGCCGCCTCGGCGCCGAAGACGCCCTCGCCCCATTCGGCCAAATTGAGATACACCTCCAAAATGCGCCGCTTTGACCATGCGAGATCGATCAATAGCGCCAAGGGAATTTCGATCGCCTTTCGGACGTAGGATCGCCGCGGCCAAAGAAACAAGTTCTTCGCGGTCTGCATCGGAATCGTCGAAGCGCCGCGCTTGGGTCCGGTCGCGCCCGGATGGTCGAGGACCTGGCGCAACGCGCCCCAATCCACGCCGTTATGCTCGCAAAAACGTGCGTCCTCGGAGACGATGACAGCGGCGCGGAGAAAACCGGAAATGCGCGCAAGCGGAACGTAATGACGCCCGACCGCCTCGCCTTCGAGCCAACGCCCAAGCATGAGCGTCGAAACAGGTGGGACGAAACGATAGACGAATATCAACGCCGTGAAACCAAGCACAAGCGCCAGGCCAGCGGCGAGACTCACCCGCAAGATAGTGCCGGACAAGCCCCTCCGGCGGGATCCTGAGACCATGGCCGAGCCTTGACCGGTCGCGCCCAATCGGGCAAGCAAAGCCTCTGCTTTATTGGGTAAAGGACGGCGAGACAATGCGCAGTGGGACGCGGGCCCGCGAATTCGAGGCTAGACTGGCGGCAATCGCTGCTGCCACGGAGCGGACGCTCGATTCCCTGCTGCGCCCTGGCATCCTGCCGGGCGAGACCGTCCGGCCGGCGCGATTTCTCGAAGCCATGCGCTACGCAAGCCTTGGCGGCGGCAAGCGGTTCCGACCTTTTCTCTTAATCGAGACCGCGCGCGTTCTCGGCGCCGAAGGCGAGGGTGTCCTGCGTGCGGCGGCGGCCGTTGAAATGGTCCATTGCTACTCGCTCGTCCATGATGATCTTCCGGCCCTCGACAATGACGATTTGCGGCGGGGAAGGCCAACCACGCACAAGGCCTTCGGCGAAGCGGCCGCGATCCTTGTTGGCGATGGCCTTCTCACCTATGCCTTCGATGTCTTGGCGGATCCCGCGACCGACAAGGACCCTGGGGTCCGCATCGAGCTCGTTCTTGCTCTGGCCCGCGCGGCCGGTTTGGGAGGCATGATCGGCGGCCAGGTGCTCGATCTCGAAGCCGAACAGGCCTGCGCGCCGCATCAGGCCGAAGCCGTGATGAAACTGCAAGCGATGAAAACCGGCGCGCTGTTGCATTATGCGGTCGATGCAGGCGCGATTCTCGGGCGTGCCAACACTTCGGCACGGGCCGCGCTTTCGCGCTATGGCCGCGCGCTTGGCGCGGCGTTTCAGGTGGCCGACGATATTCTCGACGTCGAAGCCGACGCGCTGGCGCTCGGCAAGCGCGCGGGCAAGGACGCCTCTCGCAACAAGGCAACGCTCGTCGCCGCGCTTGGCCTTGATGGCGCGCGGGCGCGGCGCGACAGCCTCGTGGCGGCGGCGATCGCCGCGCTCGATTCGCTGCCGCAAGGCATGCAGGCGACGGTCTTGAAACAGGCGGCTCGGTTCGTCGGCGCCCGGAACCATTGATGCTGCGCGATGGGCAAAGCGCGCCAGGTGGTAGTGGCCAGTGTGAATTTCGGCTTGCCGCCCTCCTTTGGTGCTACGCTGGCATTGGCGCAACGACGCCCAGTGACGAGAGCTGCCGTGACGCAGGGCTAAGACGGATGACCGGCTGCGACCCTATAATGCGATGAACGGTCTCTACAGCCGCGCCCTCGTGGTGGCCATGCTGGGCAGCGCGGCTCCATTTTGATATGAAGGGCGCGGATCTTGAAAGCCCGAGAGCCGGCGATCACGCCTCATCTCGGTACGTATGGCGAGCCAGCGTTTGATCTGACGCAATGGGTGTGAAAGGAGTTCTGAATGGTTAAGGGCGGGCAGTTCAAGACAATCACCGTCGCAGCACTGGTGACGCTCGTATGGATGGTCGGCAAAGCGGACGCCGCCCAGTGCGGCAGCACGGGGGCGGGCTTCGAGGCGTGGAAGCAACAGTTCGCCAATGAGGCGAGGGGAAGGGGCGTCAGCGCCTCCACGGTCGCGGCGCTCATGACGACGAGGTATTCGACGGCAACCATCGCGGCCGACCGTGGCCAGAGGAGCTTCCATTTGTCGCTCGATCAGTTTCTCGCCAAGCGTGGCGGCTCGGTCATCGCGTCGCGCGGGCGCGCGCTCAAGCAATCTAATGCGGCACTCTTCGCGTCCATCCAGGCACGCTACGGCGTCCCGCCGGGGCCGCTCATAGCCATTTGGGGAATGGAGACGGGCTTCGGGAGGGAGCACGGCAATCAGAACACTCTGTCGGCTGTGGCTACTCTCGCCTATGACTGCCGCCGCTCGGCCTATTTCACCGACCAACTCTACGCCGCTCTGACATTGATCGATCGCGGGGTTCTCTCGGCAGGCACGCGCGGCTCCATGCACGGTGAGATCGGCCAGACACAGTTCTTGCCCAAGACCATCCTCGAGTATGGCACCGGCGGAAGTCTCGACACTGCGGCCGGCGCGCTGACCTCGACGGCAAATTTCCTCAGAGCCCATGGCTGGAGCGCGGGTGCGGGATACCAGCCCGGTGACGCCAATTTTGGAGCTATCCAGGCATGGAATGCTGCTCCGGTCTATCAGCGGGCCATCGCAATTGTTGGCCAGCAGATTGACGGAGGAGGGGGTGGGAGGCGCTGAAGGGCTTGGATCAGAAATCCGGCAGTTGGCGTATCTTCGGCATCAGTACAACGTTGCCGCAAGGCACCATTGCGACGGTCTTGAAAGAGGCGGCCCGTTTCGTCGCCGCGCGGAACCATTGATGCCGCGCGGCGGCCTGAAGCTGCAAGTCCGTCGTTGCCGCAGTCCGCATTACCGGGCATAGTTTGGTAGGGTGGAATTCGCCCGAATCGGGTGCCGGATTGGGCGGAGGCGTACTGCGGTCGAGGGCCTTTGAGCTGTTCGACAATACAATCTGACACAATTCCTGTAAGAAGGGCCACATACATGGAACGTCATCATGCTGGGTCATATCAGGGATCAATTCGTCACCCGGCGAGTTGGATTTAGCCGTCTGATTCAGCAGCATGGGTGAACGCGGTTGTGCGTTATATTGATTCCGGTCTTCGTGAAGCGGACCAGACTGTGGCTCACTGGATGAGTGAGGCGCTCAGCGCGGGCGTAAGTGAGTTTCGTTGCCAGGCAGGCTATTTCACCTTGGAAGGTTCCAGCCTTCTACTTCCTGCCATAAAGAAGTGTGCGGCAGAAGGAGCGTCCATTCAGATGCTGATTGGTTCCAATGAATGTGCCACGCTGGCCACCCACGTGTCGTACCTTGCCGGCATCTTGGGAGTCCCTCAGCCGAACGTCGATCTTGGGGTGGTCAGCTTTGAACAAGCCTTGTTTCACCCGAAAGTTTATCATTTCCTCCGCGGTGACGGAAGCCAGACGGCCTATGTAGGCTCGGCGAACCTCACTGGCCCAGGCATTGGCGGGCTAAACGTCGAAGCAGGTGTGATCCTTGACACCAAGTATGGCGACGAGGAAGAGGTTCTTCAAGCGATTGTCGAGCGAATCAGATCCTGGTTCCGCGATCGCCTCCCAGGTTTTATGCCCATCGGCTCGGCGTCTGACATCGAGGAGTTGCTGCTACGTGGGTATTTAGCACTCAAGTCGGACCAGATAGATCGGGAGCCCGCAGAAAGGAGTCGAGCAAGCGAGACGAAGGCCCCTCCACGAGCTCGCTTAACTTCAATTTTCGAACTGCCCACAATTGATGAGACGGCTTACCCCGCGCGGTGGCGCAGGGTCAGTCGATTGCCAGCAAGCGAAGGTGAGCACCATCGTTTCTTGCTAGCTACTGAGGCGAGCTTTCATTATCCACAAGGAACCCATTTAGGGCACATCCTCGCGATCCTTTGGTACTTTTCCGGGAATCGGGAGGGAACCGCATTTGACGACACGTTCATAAGGCTCAGTGGATCACTAGGGGCCGGACGCATCGCGGCCTATCGTAGACAAGTCAAATACAAGCTTGTAGCCGCTATTGAACTTGGCCTGATTACGGATATTCGCCTTGCCGAGAATGATGCTGCCTACCGTCCAGAGCTGACCGAGGACGGTCGCCGACTTTGGGAATTGCAAAAGCCATTCATCGATACGAGTGATCTGGTGATTGGACCTGACGATGAGGGTGAATATTCGTCCACAACCCCGAAGCAGGCAGTTTACTACAATCGGCTTATGCAAGGAATCCAGGCGAGGTCGAAGGAAGCGCATGATCTTTACATGTCAGTAATGCTCAATATGCCAGCGGTTCAGCAGATGCTGCAACTGTTGTATCATCAAGAGCGAACCACGACGGTGCGTAAGGCGCGGATTTACGAAACTTTCTTTACGTCAAGGCCAGTTATCGACTTTTGTGATGCTGTAGGAATAGAGCTGCAGACCCTGGAATCCGCGAAGCATCGTTGTCCGTTTTTGATAAACATTTTGGAAAGCTGCCAGATTGTCGAGCAGAGTACACACGACATCGAAGTAAAAAAGTTAGCTCTTAGTAAGAACATGCTTATTGCAGCAGGTGAACGGATTGAGGTTGGAGAACGACGACTATCGACCATCAGAACGGAATGGGGAACGGGGAGGTCCTCTCTGCCCCCAGACGATCTTGCCATCCTCCACTCGTTGTTCGGCGAAAGCTTTCTTACCGATCGCTATTACCTCACCGAGCTTCTTGAGGTTACAGAATAAACATGTCCAATAGGTCTCACTTCAATGGCGGCCATATCGGCATGAATCTTCTGAGGAAGAAGGGAATTGCTCACTCGTCTGTCTCCAATCTGAAGCCAACCGCAGGTGATTGCACAATCCATCTTGCGGTTGTTGCCGACTGCCTAGAACTCCTAAAGCGCGTACCCGATGGTTCAATTCAGCTAGTTGTTTGCGATCCGCCCTATAACATCAATGTTGCTGCTTGGGATGACGTGGCTAACTATCTTGATTGGGCGGGACAATGGATTGCCGAGGTCGAGCGTGTCTTGGCGTCAACGGGCAACTTCGTCATTTTTGGTGGTTTGCAATATCAGGGCGAGTCTGGCTCAGGGGACCTACTAAGCCTTATTTATTGGATGCGCCGGCAGAGCCGTATGCTACTGACGAATTTAATAGTTTGGAACTATCCCAACGGAATGAGCGCTCAAAGATTTTTCGCAAATCGCCATGAAGAGATCGTCTGGTTTGGGAAAACATCGAAATACTACTTTGATCTCGACACCGTCCGGACGAAGCTCGACGCAAGAACGCTTGAAACTTACAAACGGGACAAGCGATTAAATCATGACAATCTCGAAAAAGGTATCAATCCCACAAATGTATGGAAGATCCCCCGCCTGAACGGAAATTCCAAAGAACGTGTGGGACACCCGACACAAAAGCCAAAGGCTCTCATCGAGCGCATAATCAGGTCGATGTCCTACCCTGGTTCGACGGTTCTTGATTTTTTTGCTGGCAGTGGTGTTACGACGCGAGTGGCTATCGAGCAGGGGCGGAATTCAATCTCATCGGATATTGATGAGAAGTTTACCGGCTATCTCGCGGCCCATCTTGATCAAATGAGTCGCGATGGTGCGCCTCGGCTGCCGTATCGGTTCGTCCACAATTCGGATTGGGCGAGCCACCCTGTGTTCGAGCATCCTGGCGCAGCGGAGTGACCGTGCCTTGTCTACCAACAGGTAGCGAGACAAATTGAGTTGGGCGTCGTAATCCTGGGCCGTCAAATCCAATTCGGCGCCCCCAACCTTGCCGTAGGCGGGAGCGCTTTTCCACAAGATTTCCGCGCAATCTCACTTAACTCAAGCTGTCTGACGTAAGAGACCCTGTAAGATTTCTGGCTCCCATCGGACAAAAAGCTTCACGTGAAACATTGCGGCCTTGTTAGCCTTCGCGGGCCGGCATGTTCGCGATCTCGACGCGCTCGCTCAAGCCCGGCGGGGTGAAGCCAAACACGCGGCCGTAAAAATCAAGTTCCAGTTCAAGCGCGCGACGCAAGGTCTCGGCCTTGCGAAATCCATGGCCCTCGCCCGGGAAGGAATAAAAGGCGACAGGCAAACCCCGCGTGGCCATGGCCTCAACCATGGTTCGCGCTTGATTGGGCGGAACCGTCTTGTCGTCCTCGCCTTGAAAAAAGATCACCGGACAGGCGAGCCGGTCGATATGGTGGACCGGAGACCGATCGTCATAGAGCGCTCGTGCTTGCGGCAACGGGCCGATCAGCCGGTCGAGGTAGCGGGACTCGAATTTGTGGGTGTCCTTGGCGAGCAGCATGAGATCGCCGACGCCATAAAAGCTCGCGCCCGCCTTAAAGAGGTTAAGGGACGTCAGCGCGGCAAGCGCGGTAAAACCCCCGGCGCTACCGCCGCGAATGAGGAGGCGGGCGCCATCGACGAGCCCGCGTTCGACAAGATGGTTCGCGGCGGCGGCGCAATCCTCGACATCGACGACGCCCCACTGCCCATAAAGCCGCTCGCGATAGGCGCGGCCATAGCCGGTCGAGCCGCCGTAATTGACATCGACAACGCCAAAGCCGCGGCTCGTCCACCATTGGATGTTCAATGAAAAGCTGTTGGTGGTCATGCTGGTCGGCCCGCCATGCGACAAGACGACGAGCGGGGGCAATTCGCCTGAGGGCCCTTTGTAGTCGCGGTTTTTTGGCGGATGCCAGAAGGCATGCGCGATGCCGCTCCGCGTTGCGAATTCTATCGGCTCGCCGATCGAAATGGTTTCGTCCGGCACCACGGCGGGAGCCGCGCTGCGAATGACGAGTGGCGCGCCTCCGCTCATGCTTGGCAATACACAGACAGAGGGCGGCGCGGCCGGAGGCGTTGCGATATAGGCCAAACCATCTCCGAGCGGGCGCGGACAGCCATGCACTTGTCCGATCCCAAGCCGCGCGATCTTGCCGCCCGCGATCGACGCGGCAGATCTCATCCCGTCGCGGACAATCGCGGCGACAATCCGCCCATCGGTGAGAAAGTCATAATAGCGCTGGCGGAAAACCCAATGCGGACCGCCGATCTCGGCTTCGACCGGCGCCAAGGCATCAATTGCCGTCCCGCGCAGAGCGCAAATGTTCCACCAGCCGGTCCGGTCAGAGCAAAAATGCAGCGCGCCATGAGCCGACCACTCCGGCTGCACGATCGCTTCCGGCGTTTCGCCCGCCACAAGCCGCGCGGCTTCGAGCGCGCCTTCCCTCGTCACGCCGGCCACGAAAAGCCGCGTCCGGTCCCAAGGCATATCGGGATGATCCCAGGCTATCCAGGCGAGCCTTCCGCCATCAGGACCAAGTCGCGGCGAGCTCAAAAAATCTGGACCCTCGATCAAAACCGTTTCGGCCCCGCTGGGGTCGAGCGGCAAGGCGACAATCGCGGCCTTTGGTTCGGAGGGCGGGTGGTCACGATGATCCTCCCGCACGGCGAGCACGCGGCGGCGCGGCAAGTCGAATTCGAAATCGGCGTAGCGGCAGTCGTCCGGCGTTTCGATCCGGCGCGGCGGGCTACCCGCCTCGATGAGCCAGACGCTCCCGTCGGTGCGCTCGCTAAAAACTGCAACGCCTGCCGCAACCGCGTAGGCGCCGCCGCCATATTCATGCACGCGGCTGCCCACATTAAAGGGCTGCGGCGTGAGGTCCGCGATCTCGCCGTCGGCCCCGCGGCGGCACAAAACCGTGCGGCCATTCTCGCTTGGCCTGGCTTCGAGCCAATAAAGGTCGCGGCCATCGACGCTCAGGCCGCTAAGACCAATCGCCGCCTCGGTCATGAGCTCGACGCTCACCGGCGAAACCCAGGCGCCATAAGGGGCAACGGTTTTGGTCATAAGGGAACCGGGCCGCGCGAGCCAGGGACTCGATTTGGTTGAGGATGACGGACGCCGCGCTGTTTCACAGGTCCATTATTGATCGTGGCGAAGCATAAGCCAAGCCCGAACCCACGATCATCGGCCAAAGAGGCGCCGCGCCATGATCTGCCCCCGAGCATTGGCGCAACTACGCTTGCGACAGATCGCCGAGACCTGTTCGAAATCCATCCCGCCAGCTCGGCCAAATTAAATTAACGCCGAAGGTGCGCTTGGCCTTGGCGTTGGATGCGCCCCGCGCATCGATCATGATTACGACGGCATCGCCGATCATGAATCGGGCGAGCCAGGCCGGGAGCCGTCGTGGAGGCTTGGCACCAAGAGCTTCCGCCAGGGCGGGCAGCCATTGCGACACGGGGGTAGGATCGTCATCGACGATATTATAGACCCCGGGCGCGCCTCGCTCGACCGCGGCGCGCGTGAAGCGGGCAACGTCGTCGATGTGAATGAAGGACCAAACGCCGGTGCCGCTGCCGATAATCGGGGTGCGGCGCTTGCGAACGTCGTTCACGATCGAGCCATGTTCGTCGATCGCGGTGCCCGGGCCATAGAAATACCCATAGCGCAAGACCAGCCCCGCCAATGCGGTCTGGCCAGTAACTGCGGATTCGAGGTAGCGGATCGCTTCGAGCGTGCGGCGGAACATCGGCGGCGGATTTGGATCGAGCGGGTCCTCCTCTGTCTTTACAGCCCCTCCCTCTCGCGCGTAGGACCAACCCGCAAAGCTTTGCGCGATAAACCTGCCTACCCCCGCCGTGCGCGCGGCGGCCAGCAAATTATCCGTACCCTCAGTGCGCAACCGGTTGGTCAAGGCGAATTCCCGGTCGAAATTGCGATAATAGAGGTTCCTGGGAATTGAAGTGAGCTGATGAATTACGATTTCCGGCTTCGCCTGCCGCACCGCACTCATTACGGCCGCTGGATCAAGCGCGTCGGCGACGATCGGCGTGGCGCCAATTCTTCGCAAAAGGTCAACTTTGGCGGGAGAGCGCGTTAGTCCCGCAATCTCATGCCCCGCCGCCCTCAATAGGGGAACAAGACGGCGGCCAACCGCGCCCGTCGCTCCCGCGAGGAGAATTTTCATTGACGCGAACACCCCGCAATGAAATTCCAGGAAACACCAGCAAACCAACGGCGGCGGACACGCAAGGTTCCAAGGTCTGTCCGGCACTCCAGGCCGATATACGTTTGGGGTTGCGGCTTGCCAATTCGCGATGGATTTGGCGCCTGCCTTCCGCGATAATGCTTTACGCGCAGGTCCGGCCTTGGCAATTTTAGCGCGGACGCGGCTGCCACTGGAGATTTTCATTCCGCATGGTCAAGGTTCATACCGGGGTAAGCCTGCTTGGCCGCGCCGTTGAGGCGCTGCGAACGCCGGACGAGGCGACGCTCGACCGGGTGCCAAATCCGCATCCGGGCGAAAATTACGTCGCCCGCTTCACCGCGCCGGAATTTACTGCCCTCTGTCCCATCACCGGCCAGCCGGATTTCGCGCTACTCGTGATCGACTATCTGCCAGGCAACTGGCTCGCCGAATCGAAATCCCTAAAACTTTACCTCACGTCGTTTCGCAATCACGGCGCGTTCCACGAGGACTGCACCTTGCGGATCGGCAAGGATCTCGCCCTTTGCTTAGAGCCGCGCTGGCTTCGGATCGGCGGCTATTGGTATCCGCGTGGAGGCATCCCGATAGATGTTTTTTGGGCGACAGGGGAGCTGCCGGAGGGGACCTGGGTGCCCGATCAAGGCGTTCCGCCCTATCGCGGTAGAGGATAGGTCGAAGACATCAAACCAGCCGCGATTGCTCTACCGCGGCGGCGATGAAACTCGCAAACAGCGGGTGCGGCTCGAAAGGCCGCGATTTGAGCTCCGGGTGAAACTGCACACCGATGAACCACGGGTGATCGGAAAATTCGATCGTCTCCGGCAACAGGCCGTCCGGCGACATGCCGGCGAAGACGAGACCTTTTTGGGCAAGCCTTTCGCGGTAGGCGGTATTGACCTCGAAACGATGCCGGTGGCGTTCGGATATGCTGGTCGCGCCATAAATGGCGGCGATCCTTGAGCCCGGCATCAGTTCCGCGCGATAGGCGCCAAGCCGCATCGTTCCGCCAAGATCCGTCTCGGCGGCGCGGATTTCCAGCTCATTGCCGCGCAGCCATTCAGTCATCAGCCCGACGACAGGCTCCTTCGCTGGACCGAATTCACTCGAATTGGCGTCCGGCACGCCGGTCAAGGATCGCACCGCCTCGATCACCGCCATCTGCATCCCGAAACAGATACCGAAATAAGGCACGTTGCGTTCGCGGGCGAAACGCGCGGCAAGAATTTTGCCTTCCGCGCCGCGCTGGCCGAAGCCGCCCGGAACCAGAATGCCATGCACATGTTCGAGGTAAGGCGCCGGATCGCTGGTTTCAAAAATTTCCGATTCGATCCAATCCAGTTGAACCTTGACCCGGTTGGCCATGCCGCCATGGCACAACGCTTCGGTCAAGGATTTATAAGCGTCCTTGAGCCCGGTGTATTTGCCGACGACCGCGATCGTGACTTCCCCTTCCGGGTTGGCGAGCCGCTCCATGACCGCGTTCCAGCGGCCCATGTCGGGTTTTGGCGCGGGCTCGATCCCGAATGCCGCCAAGACCTCTTGGTCTAGTCCCGCCGCATGGTAGGCGTGCGGCACTTCATAGATCGAGGCGACCTCGCGGGCCTCGATCACCGCGCTTTCACGCACATTGCAGAAGAGCCCGATCTTGCGCCGCTCCTCGCGCGGGATCTCGCGATCGGTGCGGGCCAGAAGGATGTGCGGCTGGATGCCGATCGAGCGCAGTTCCTTGACCGAATGCTGGGTCGGCTTGGTCTTGAGCTCGCCGGCGCTCGGGATGAACGGCAGCAGCGTGAGGTGAATATAGATCGCGTGCCCGCGCGGAAGATCATTGCCGAGCTGGCGGATCGCCTCGAAGAACGGCAGGCCTTCGATATCGCCGACGGTGCCGCCGATCTCGACGAGGACGAAATCGACGCCCTCGTTGCCGCTTAGCACGAAAGCCTTGATCGCATTGGTGACATGCGGAATGACCTGGACGGTCGCGCCAAGGTAATCGCCGCGGCGTTCCTTGGCGATGATCTCCTGATAGACCCGGCCGGTCGTGATATTGTCTTCCCGCATCGCCGGCCGGCCGGTGAAACGCTCGTAATGACCAAGATCGAGATCGGTTTCGGCGCCGTCCTCGGTGACGAAGACCTCGCCGTGCTGATAGGGGCTCATCGTCCCCGGATCGACGTTGAGATAGGGGTCGAGCTTGCGCAGCCGGACGCTATAACCGCGTGCCTGGAGAAGCGCCCCGAGCGCCGCCGCCGCGAGGCCCTTGCCAAGCGATGACACCACGCCGCCGGTGATGAAGATAAACCGCGCCATGGGGCTTGGGATTTATCCTGTTTCCGCCCGCTTGGGGAGGCAAATTATGCGCCGCTTCCTTTTTTGCACATAAACGCGTAGGTTATTTCGACCACGGCAACTCATAGTCCCTGGGGTTAGCTTTGCCTCGGCCGGCCGCGCCCTGTGGCGCCGCCGGTCGCACCATGATGGAAGCGGGTGGAGCCGGAGGCGTGGCAGGCGTGGTTTGCGCGGGCGCGGCCGGAACCAGTGGCGTGGCCGGCTGCTTGAGCGGCGGCAAATTCAGACCTTGCGGGGCCGCGGGCGCGGCGGGTCCGATCTGGCCCGGCAAGGTCAGGCCCGGCGGAAGCGCGGGCGGCTTGGCTGCCCGGTCTTCCATTTGCCTCAGCTGATCAAGCAAACTTCCCTTGCCCTCCCCCTGTTTTGCTGCGCCGCCCTCCGGCTCGATCGGCGTGAGGCTTTGGAAGGTGATTTCCGGGGCTTGATTGAACCGGGCGAGAATCGTCAAGCCCATGCTGGTCGCGAAAAACAACGCCGCCAGAACGGCCGTCGCGCGGGTAAGCGCGCTCGCCTGGCCGCGTCCGGTCATGAAGCCGCCGGTGCCGCCCACGCCAAGGGCGCCGCCCTCGGAGCGCTGCAACAGCACGACCACGACGAGAACGACGACAATCATGAGATGAACGACGATCAGGACCTGCTGCATGGAGGCGCCTCTTTAATCCACGGGAGACGCTCTTTATCGGCAAGCGGCTGTCACGGCAAGAGTCAGCGCGTGCGACCTAATCGCTCGAAATGCGCCATTTCCAATCGATATTGCACTGTTCGCGTTCGTCAAATATGTCAACAATAATGACAGTCGTTGTATTTGAGTTTGTAAAATGGGCCAGAAAGAGGTCACCGGAGAGGTCCTGGCGCGGCACATGGTGGCCTTGCTGCCGCAGGATGGGACGCCCGTCCTCAACCGCGTCATGCGGGTGATGTTATCGCGCCAACTGGAGATTCAGATCGAGCCCGATCTTTATTTCGCGGCCCGCGACCTGCTCCTCCAAAGCGGCAAGATCGGAAGATTGCGCGGCCAAAGCGGCCAGATTTTTTTGGCCTCGCTCAACGGCGCCCAGCCCGCCGCCGCCGAAACCGCCGAGCCCTGGCCAGAGGCTAGGCTCATGAAACCGTTGCACGCTTACCTTGAGGGGGCGTTCCGGCGCGGGCTCGATCTCCCACCCGATGGCATTGCTATCGTGCGAGACACCTCTGCGAGGGGTCCGTCGAAGGGGCTTTGGGCGCATCCCGATTTCATCTTGATCAGCGCCATGCGGTTCAAGTTCATGCCCGGCGCGCAAGTCGACGTGCATGGTTTCGAGTTGAAGACCGAAACGGGCGGTTCGGTGCTTGCCGTTCATGAAGCCTTGGCGCAAACAAGGTTCACCCATTTCGGCCATCTCGTGTGGCATCTGCCGGAAGGCTCGAAATCGGAAGCGCGGCTCGCCGAGATCGAGGACCATTGCGGCGAGCACGGGATTGGCTTGATCCGGATGCGTGACCCTTCGGCGAAGGAGGGATGCGAAATTCTCGTCGATCCGGTCCGCAAATCGACGCTGACGCTGACCATCGAGGGATTTTTGGATACGCGGCTTTCGGCTGAGCAGAAAAACATTCTTGCCCGCGCCGTACATGGACACGGCTAATGGCTGGCAAGCTGATCGCGGTCGCGAACATGAAGGGAGGCGTCGGCAAGACGACGACGGTCGTCAGCCTGGCTGAGGCGCTGGCCGCCGACGATCCCCACGCTTCCATTCTCGTTGTCGATCTCGATCCCCAAGCCAGCGCGTCGGTGTGCCTCGCGGGCAACGAACTTTTGGAGAAGTTGATCAAGAACGACGACACGGTCGAGGCTTTTCTCGAAGCCCGTCTGATAAAAAGAGACCGGACAAAGCTCACACCGAAAATCCGCAACTTTGTGAGCGGCACCACGCGTGGCGACAACCAACTCAAGATCTCGCTGCTGCCGTGCGGACCGGACCTGCGAATGGTAGAGCGCGAGATCGTTTATGATCTTACGGAGAAGCACTTCGGCATGAAGGCCATCGAAGGCCAGACGTTGGAACTGTTCAAGGAGGAATTCCTGCCACTCAGCAAAGCCTACGATTATGTGATCTTCGATTGTCCGCCTGGAATATCGCCGCTGAGCGAAGTTGCGATTCGATTGAGCGACCTCGTTATCGTGCCGACGATCCCGGATTTCATTTCCGTTTACGGAATTAATGGCTTTCTCAGGGTTATCTGGCGCGCGCCGAAGGGTGCTCTCCCTCTGCCGAAGTCAAGGCCGCACGTCCTCGTGACGAGATTCGACAGCCGTCTAAATCAACACAAAGTCAAAGTCGCAGAGCTGGAAGCCGCGGCGAGGATTAAGGATCCGGAAATTTGCTTGCTCAAGACTAAAGTGAAGCATGCCGACGCGCTGGTGAAGGCCATGGGTAAAATAGATGAAGCGCCAACACTAAATCAAAAACACCCGACATTCATTCAGAAATACGGAGGAGAGGTGACCGAAGTGCTAAACCAACTCGTCCAGGAGGTGAAGGGAGTGCTTCATGCCAATTGATATCGACGGCATCGCGGTCCTTCAGGCGATCACCCTAGCTCCCAAGCTTTTTCCGGACGCCGCCCCCGAGATCAATAATTTCGCGAGAAAATATGTCGTCGGCCAACTCAAGCCGACAACGATAAACCTCGAACGGCTGCGGGATATTTATCGCGCGATAGGCGGCGAGGCCATTGTACTTATCCTCGATTACCAAACTGACTCTGCCAGTGCGGCTCTCGTTAAGAAGCTCGACAAGGACAATCCCAATGTCAAAGCCACGTCACCGGTTTGGTGCCGTAAACGGATTGCCGATCTGGCGAGCGGCGCCTCCGCGCCAGCGGAGAAACCGCCAAAGCCCGTGCCCAAGACACCTAAGAAGGGGTCCAAGGGCAAGAAATCGGTGCTGACGCCAGAGCAAGAAAACCTTGCGACCGAACTCAAGGCCATGACGATAAACCTGGACAAGGCGCGCGGCCTTTGGCTGGAAACCGGCGAAGCAAGTTTTACGCTGGTTCTAGGGCGCCTGACTAAACCGAAGGCTGTCAGTCTCGCCAAGAAGTTCGACAAAGACAATCCGGACCTCAGAACCGCGTCGCCGGAATGGTGCCGGCAACGGATCGCCGATCTCGCGAGCGGCGGCGCCGAACCGGTATTCAAAAACATATTGGAATACACGTCGATGAAAGTGACACGGATCAGGACACCCAAACCCAAATAGCGCGCGCGCCCGTCTCGTCCTTCCGGCAACCCCCCGCGATCGCCATGAACTCGGCAGAGCTCAGGCTCGCGCCGCCGACTCGCGCTCCATCGATAGTTGGTACTGGCGACCTCTACGGCGTCTTCCAGGGCGGCGGTCCAAGCGGGAGTCGGACGGGGTCATAATACTGTTGAACCCGGGTAATGCCGGTGGACGGAAGGGCCCCAAGAACGCCACTGGGGCAGCCCGAAGGGACCCTTCGGCTGGAACTCACGGGAGAGGTGCGCGTTTACGAATGCAGAACAGTATTTTTTGGCGGCCGGGAAGACTGGGTGATTTGCCACACAAGTCGCACGCGCTGCTCGGGCTGCTGGACGTGGACGCGACAGAGAAGGCGAACTCCCCCCTTATTCGACATGAAATATAGGAGCGCGCGATGAGCATCTTAGGGACGATCATGTCTAAAGTATTGGCCAAGGCGCCAGCCTCGCCCGCCGCTGCTGCTCCGGCTACGCCCTCCGCTCAAGCTAGCGGGACGACGAACGCAGCACCATCCGCCCCTGCTCCGACTTCATCGTCGGCGCCGCCGGGGCGATCAGTGGATGTCGCCGCAGTGCTCGACGCCTTGAGCGACAAAAAAACCGAGAAGCTCGATTGGAGACACTCCATCGTCGATCTGATGAAGCTCTTGTCCGTAGATAGTAGTCTCCTTGCGCGTAAGGAACTCGCAAAGGAGCTTCACTACGATGGCGATATCAGTAATTCTGCCGCAACGAATATCTGGCTTCACGAACAGATCATGGTGATACTTGCAGCCAACGGCGGCAAGCTGCCAAACGATTTGAGGAGAAAATGGTATTTGAGCCACTACGGCCCCTAAGCTTGCCACGGAATTCCTAGTACCAACTATCGATGGAGCGGGAGTCGCCACGAGACAAGAAGGCAGCGTTTCGTCCACTAATGATTCTGGGTACTAGCGCTTCACCGGTAAACGCCGGCGATCGCCATGAACTCGGCGGAGCTTAGCGAGGCGCCGCCGACGAGCGCGCCATCGACTTCTGCGACCGATAGCAGCTGCGCGGCATTGGCGGGGCTGACCGACCCGCCATAGAGAATGCGCATGCTGGCGCCCTGCCCTGCTAGATGCTGGTTCACCTGCTCATGTATAAAGCCGTGCATTTCGGCGATGTCTTGCGGCGTGGGCGTCAGACCCGTGCCGATCGCCCAGATCGGCTCATAGGCGATCACGATGCAACCCGGCGGCGAATTTTCTGGAATCGAACCAGCCAATTGCGCTCCGACGATCGCCAAGGCTTCCCCCGCGTCCCGCAGAACTCTCGTTTCGCCAACGCAAATAATCGCCGTCAGTCCCGCGCGCAGCGCCGCCTTGGCCTTGGCGCGAACGACTTTATCGGTTTCGTGGTGGCCGGCGCGGCGCTCCGAATGGCCGAGGATCACATAGGCAGCGCCCGCGTCCTTGAGCATTTCGGCGGAAATATCGCCGGTGAAGGCGCCGCTTGCTGCAGCATGGCAATCCTGGCCGCCAACCCCTACTTTTGTGCCTCCGCAAATCGCCGTAACGGCCATGAGCAAGGTTGCCGGGGGGCAAACTACAACTTCCGCCCTTCCCGCGCCGCCCGCGGCCACGCCCTCGCAAATCGCGGCGGCTTCGACGAGACTTTCGCGCAAACCGTTCATCTTCCAGTTGCCCACGACAAGCGGGCGTGATCGGTGGATCATGCGGAAAGTTTCCGGTTAATTCCGCGTTGCATGCGGGGCTTCATCTTTTTATAGTCCCCCGCCAATTTGTAAAAGCCCGGTGCCTGCCGGAAACCCCGTAAGGAAAGCCCTTCACATGCTCAGATCAATGCGTGCCTCGGCACAAGGCTTGGTCGGCCGCGTCATCATGGCAATCCTGATGGGCTTGATCATACTCAGTTTCGCGATCTGGGGCATCGGCGACATTTTCCGCGGATACGGCACGAATAGTCTCGCCCGGGTCGGCGGCGTCGAGATCGGCGCCGACACCTACCGCAACGCCTATCAGGCCGAATTGCAGACTCTGCAGCGGGCCGAGCGCCGCAACATCACCAATGAGGAGGCGCACCAATATGGTCTTGACGGGCAGGTTCTTTCCCAACTCGTCAACGAGGCAGCGCTTGACGACCAGGCGCTCAAGCTAGGGCTTGCGATAAGCGACGAGGCCATCAAAAAGACGATCGTGAACGACGCCAATTTTAAGGGGATGACTGGCCGTTTCGATAGTCAGGCGTTCGACGCGTTTCTCCGCGACGAAGGATTTTCCGAAAAGACCTATGTGCGCCAGCAACGCGGTGTCCGTTTGCGCGGTCAAATCGTCGATACGCTGACCAGCGGTGTCCAATTGCCGAAGGCTTTGCTGGAGGCGATTTTCCGCTTTCAAATGGAAACCCGTGGCGTCGATTACATCTTGTTTCCCACCGCGAGCGCTGGCTCGCTGCCCGCCCCCTCCCAGGAAGAGCTGAAAGGCTATTTCGAAAGCAACCAGCAGCTTTATGCCACGCCCGAATTTCGCAGCCTTGTCGTCGTGCCGGTGACGCCTGCCTCGCTCGCCAAACCGGATGACGTCTCCGATGCCGACGCGCGAAACCGCTACGAGGAGGTCAAAAACGAGCGTTTCGGAGCGCCGGAAAAGCGCGAGGTCGAGCAAATTCTCTTTGCGAGCGATGCCGAGGCCACGGAGGCCCACGCAAAACTCGACGCGGGAAAGAGTTTCGACGATCTTTTGAGGGAAAAAAATCTTACCGCCAAGGACGCGAGCCTCGGCACCGTCGCGCGGACCGGCCTCGTCGATAAGAACGTCGCGGACGCCGCCTTCTCGCTCAAGGAAGGCGAAGTCAGCGCGTCGGTCAAGGCGCGATTTGGCACGGTCATTCTGCGCGTCGGCAAGATCGTTGCCTCGACCGTCAAGCCCTATTCCGAGGTCGCCGCCGAACTCAAACGCGAGATCGCCCTGAAGCGCGCGCAAAGCGAGATCACCCGGCTTCACGACGCGATCGAGGATCAGCGCACATCCGGAAAATCGCTGACGGAGGCCGCGAAAAGCGTCGGCCTCGAACCCCGGGTCATCGGCGCAATCGATGCGATGGGCAACGATTCGCAAGGCGCGCCGGTCAAGGATTTGGTTGATGGCGCGGCCCTTCTCAAAGCGGCGTTTGCCTCGGACATCGGCGTCGACAACGATACGTTGAGGGCGCAAGGCGGCGGCTATCAATGGTTTGAAGTCGCCAAGATAGACAAGGCTCGCGACAAAACGTTCGACGAAGCTAAGGCGGAAGTCGAGAAGGCGTGGCGCGAGGACAAGGCGGGGAAGCTGTTGTCGGCGAAGACGGCGGAACTCGTCAAAAAGCTCGACGCCGGCGAAAGCATGGCGGCCATTGGCGCCGCGGAAGGCAATCTTGCGGTCAAGCATGCCACGGATGTGAGGCGCGGCGGGTCGAGTGGCCTCCCGATTAATGTCGTCACCCAGATATTCAACGTCGGCGTGCATCGCGCAGGGGCGGCCGCCAGCGAAGACGGCGGCCGGATTTTGTTCCAGGTCCTCGATTCCACCATCCCGGCCTTCGACCCCGAGGCCGCTGAACTCACCAACATCGAGGGCGACGTGAAACGTGGCTTTGACGAGGATGTGACCGCGCAATACCTCGCAAGGCTTGAAAGCGATGTCGGCGTGAAACTCAACACCAAAGTGTTATCCGCCGCGACCGGCGTCTCTCCCTTCGACTATTGAGTGGCGGGCCAATGCTCGAACCGTCGGTTGAGGCCTGCGCGCAAAGCTATGCGGCTGGGCAAGCGTGCCTCGTCTTTGCCCGCCTCGCCGGCGATCTCGAAACTCCTGTTTCGGCCTTTTTGAAATTGTCGGCGGGCCGCGTCGGGCGGATTTTTCTGCTCGAATCCGTCGAAGGCGGCGCCGCGCGAGGCCGCTTCTCGATGATCGGCCTCGATCCGGACATTCTCTGGCGGGTGTTTGGCGGAACTGCCGAGATTAATCGCCGGGCACTGGCCGATCCCAGCAGTTTTTCGCCTTGCGCCTTGCCTCCGCTCGCGGCACTGGGCGAACTCATCGCCGAGTCGCGGATCGAGACGCCGGACGATCTTCCCCCGATGGCGGCGGGCGTCTTCGGCTATCTCGGCTACGATATGGTCCGCCAGATGGAGCGCCTTTCCGAAGCAAAGCCGGATCCGGTTGGCGTGCCGGACGCGCTCATGCTGCGCCCGACCGTGATGGTGGTTTTCGATGCGGTCAGGGACGAAATTTTCGTCGTCACGCCGCTGCGCTCGGACTGCGATAGCGCGTTTCGCGCCGCTTATGACCACGCGCGGGAACGCCTCGAATCCGTGGTCGCCACCCTCGAAGGTCCGCCGCGCCCGCCCTATGCCGTCGATCCGGCTTTGGCCGCCGGTCCGCCGCGCTCGAACACGCAAAAAGAACGCTTTTTCGAGATGGTCGAGCGCGCCAAGGATTATATCCGGGCGGGCGACATTTTTCAGGTTGTCCTTTCGCAACGGTTCTCGGCGTCCTTCGCGCTGCCCGCCTTTGCGCTCTACCGGGCGCTGCGGCGGATCAACCCCGCGCCGTTTCTCTGCTATCTCGATTTCGGATCGTTCCAGATCGTCTGCTCGAGCCCGGAAATCCTGGTGCGCGTGCGCGGCGGGAAAGTCACCATAAGGCCGATCGCGGGCACCCGCTGGCGCGGCAAGACGAGGGCCGAGGACGAACGTCTGGCGACGGAGCTCTTGGCCGACGAAAAGGAATGCGCCGAGCATTTGATGCTGCTCGATCTCGGCCGCAACGACGTCGGACGCGTCGCCGAAACAGGCTCGGTCGAGGTGACCGAAAAATTCGCGATCGAGCGCTACAGCCATGTCATGCATATCGTCTCGAACGTCGAAGGCAGGCTCGCCGCCAAGCACGATGTCATCGACGCGCTGTGCGCGGGGTTTCCGGCGGGCACCGTTTCCGGCGCGCCAAAAGTGCGGGCGATGGAAATCATCGACGAGCTCGAGACCGACAAGCGCGGCATTTATGGCGGCTGCATCGGCTATTTCGGCGCCGCGGGAGAGATGGATACGTGCATTGTCCTGCGCACCGCGATCATCAAGGACGGGATGATGCATGTTCAGGCGGGCGGAGGAGTCGTCTACGATTCCGACCCGGCCTATGAGTATCGCGAAAGCGTCAACAAGGCGCAAGCTCTGTTCCGGGCGGCGGAGGAAGCGGTCCGCTTCGCGGCCAGAGCGAAGCGCGGGCAGTGAGGCATGTGATTGCCGCCGCGGCGGCAAATCTGGGCCGACCAGGCAAGGGTTACCGAAGCACGCATGGCTTGAGACCGCTTCATCAGACGGCAGTCTTTCGAACCGGGCGAATCAGCACCTCCGCCGAAATGCCAAGCTGCTCGGGCAATCGCCGGATCATGCCGATCGAGAGGTCGCGTTTTCGGTTCAGGATCGGAAACGCGTCAAGCCACGTGCAAGACCGGGTGATCGCTCTGACGCGCCGCATATTCGAGAACGGCGGAAATGTCGGCGTCCTCAAGATACGGATAGTCCTCGAGTATCTCCTTGCGTGAAGCGCCCGAAGCCAGAAGATCAAGAACGTCCTTCACGCGAATCCGCGAGGACCGGATGCAGGGGCGTCCGCCACATTGCTCTGGATCAACGGTGATACGATGCAGTTCGCTCAACAGCTCGCCTCCTCTCGCCCAACACGCTTTCACGAGACCCTAATCTAAATCGGTTCCATGGCCGGTAAGCCCGTCACGGCGCCCGGCCACTGGAAACTTACGATCATATTGTTATCAAATTTCAATATGTTGCTTTGTAATGCAAGTTATCAGTCTTGTAAATTAACTGACCACCTATTACCCCGCCGACATTTTCAGTGGCGAAGCCATGTGGCCATTCGTTTGCCTAGCCCAACGGCGGCCAATGCTTCACCCGGTGACCTCAAGAATCTGACTGTCATGATGGTCGCGGCCATAGTCATCGACGGCGTGCACGTCGATTGCCTGCGCGCCCGGCTTAAGCGAGGCGGGCAGGCGGGGGGGGGGGGGGGGGGGG
>JBOHJQ010000062.1:0-22358 GCA_050728655.1 Methylocella sp. | reverse complement strand
ACTACCAGTCACACGATCACCTGAAACCACATCTGCATACGTTCTTAATGGCCTACAACTTCGCCAAACGCCTCAAAACCCTCAAAGGTCTGACCCCCTATGAATACATCTGCAAAATCTGGACGAAAGAGCCGGACCGCTTTAAGGTCGATCCATTCCAGCACAACGTGGGACTAAACACCTAATAACCCGGGCGCAGCTCGACAACAGCCAGGGGAAGACAGACGCTCCACTAAACCGTCGATGATCCCGGCTTTGACTTATCGCATGATCAAATCCACAAAGTCCGCGATTATTCTGAAGAACATGCTCCAACCTGGCGATTTGAGCCGCACGTGCGCGGTCCAACTTTCTAGCTCAGCCAGGCCGGAATTTTGTCGAGTGCGATTAAATCCTCATAGGTTCCGCGCGGGCGCACGATGGCGTATTCGCTGCCGTTGACAAGAACCTCCGGCACCAGAAGCCGCGAATTATAGGTCCCGGCCTGCACCGCGCCATAGGCGCCGGCCGACATGACCGCCAGCAAATCGCCCGGCGATGGCTCCGGCAGCTTACGCGACAGCGCGAGATAATCGCCGGTTTCGCAGACCGGGCCAACGACATCGGCGGTAATTTCAGGGCCGGCTTGCGCCGCACGGACGAAAAGGATCTCGTGATGCGCGTCGTAAAGCGTGGGACGCACCAGGTCGTTCATTGCGGCATCGACGATGACGAAGGTTTTGGCCTCGCCTTGTTTCACGAACAGGACGCTTGTCACGAGAATGCCGGCGTTGCCCGCGATCAATCGTCCTGGCTCGAAGATCAGGCGGCAGTTGAGCGGCCCAAGCCTTGCCTTGACGATTGCCGCATAGCGCTCCGGGTGATAGCTCTCTGGATCTTCCCACAGAACGTAAGGGATGCCGAGGCCGCCGCCGAGATCGATATGCTCAAGCGCGTGGCCGTCGGCACGCAGCACACGGACAAAATCGGCGATCAATCCAAAGGCAGCGTCGAATGGGGCGAGGTCGGTGATCTGCGAACCAATATGAATATCGACTCCGGCGATCTTTATCGCCGGCAGGGCTGCCGCTTGCGCATAAATGTCGCGGGCGCGGCGAATCGGAATGCCGAATTTGTTCTCCGCTTTGCCGGTCGCGATCTTGGCATGAGTCTTGGCATCGACATCGGGATTGACCCTGAGCGCCACGCGCGCGATCAGGTTCTTGCTTTGGGCGAGTTGCGATAAGGCGTTGAGCTCTGGCTCCGATTCGACGTTGAAGCAAAGGATGTCATTTTCGAGCGCGAAAGCCATTTCCGGTTGGGTCTTGCCGACCCCCGAAAAGGTGATTTTTTCGGGGGCGACGCTTGCCGCTAGGGCGCGCCGGAGCTCGCCTCCGGAGACGACATCCATTCCGGCGCCAAGCCGCGCCAGGGCCTTGAGAACGGCAAGGTTGGAATTGGCTTTCACCGCGTAACAAACGAGATGCGGCAAGCCGGAAAAGGCCGAATTGAATACCTTGTAGTGGCGAGTCAGCGTCGCCGTCGAATAGCAATAAAATGGCGTGCCAACTTCCGCCGCGAGCATTGCGAGATCGACATCCTCGGCATGCATGACGCCGTTCTTCATCGCGAAGTGATGCATCGACGGCTCAGAGAAGGGGATCGAGGAGAAACGGTTTTGCCGGGCGACGCGGCGGTTGCTTCGCCGCTGCTGGCGCCTCCGCGCCGCTGGAGTTGGCCGCATTTTGCCCGGCCAGCTCGCCTGGGTTCGCAGGCGCTTCGTAATCGCCGGGCGTGCCGGTTAGCGGCGCGTTCGAGCCGGGCGCGCCGGGCGGCGGTTCGAGCGGTCCCCGCCGCCCGCAGGAGGTGAGCGCAAGGGCGACCGCGGCGGCAAACACGATGGCACCGCGTTTTGGGAGGCTACGTCTCACGAACAAGCTCCAGAAGGAGCGCCCCTATGAATGAGGGCCGCATCAAAGAGAACTTTTGCGGGGAATGGTCATATTGCGGTTATCCGACAATAACAACATTTGCGGCCAAAAATCTAGCGTGCCGCCCCGGCCAAAATCCGCGATCGGATTTCGGATAACGCGGATGCTTTGGGCCGAAGGTGGAGTTTCAGCCCGTTTTTCGGCTCACCACCACCCCCTGAGCCTTCCGCGCCGCGCAATAACGTCATCCCGGCACCCGTTGCAGCGCTCGGGGTGCGCCGCTCGCAAACGCCAACAAGGATTGACTCATCAACGAACTGGGCTTTTTCGAGTCGCGGGTCCTTTCATCGCGTATTTGGGCTGCACCCCGGTGCACCCTGAAGCGTGGCATTCGAAACGCGCTATGATAACATGGCTTCTCCCATGGTCTCTCCTTGGACGAGGAAGGCAATGCGCAAATCGGCCGCGCTTACCCTAGGCTTGGCGTTTCTTTTGTGGATGGGCGTCGCGCATGCTCGGCCAAGTTTTGTGAGCGAGGAGCTGGAAAATGACGCGACCCGGCTCGAACAGAATATCGGCGAGGATTTGGGTGCGCTGACGACCCGCCCGCTCCCGCAATTGCGCAAGGACTTACAGCAAGCCTTCCTGCACAAGGATTTCAAGGCCGGGCTCAAATTGACCGCCGCGATCATCGCGGCAAATCCAAAGGATTCCTATGCCTGGATCGCCTATTATTCGCGCGCGGCGATCGCGGCGGGGGACGACAATGATCTCCAGGCGACCGGCACGGCGGCCGCCTATCTCGCCTATAAGCGGGCCAGCTCCAAGCCGGAGCAGGCGGCGGCACTCGCCTGGATCGGCGAAATCTTTGCCAAGCAAAGCAAGTGGCGGGCTGCGCTTGACGCCTACCGCGCGAGCCTCGACCTCGCCGATATCGCGCAGGTGCGCAATGTCTATGAGGACCTCCGCGAAAAGCATGGGTTTCGCATTGTCGACTACAAGATCGACAATGAGTCCGCCTCGCCTCGCGCGTGCTTCCAATTTTCCGAATCGCTTGCCTTGGGCAACGCCGATTTCTCGCCGTTCGTAACCGCCTCGGGTTTTGCCAGTGCGGCGATCTCGACCGAGGATCAACAGCTTTGCGTCGAGGGCCTGAAGCACGGCGAACACTACAAAATCGTGTTGCGCGAGGGCTTGCCGTCGGCAGCCGGCGAGGCGCTGCGCAAATCGGCGAATTATGAAATCTATGTCCGCGACCGGTCGCCGCTTGTGCATTTCACCGGCAAGAATTACGTGCTGCCACGGGTTGGGCAGGAAGGCATTCCGGTCGTCTCTGTCAACACCAGGAAAATCGCCGTGGACATCGTGCGGATCGGCGATCGCAACCTGTTGCCGACGGTTCGCTCCGAGGATTTTCTAGCCCAGCTCTCATCCTACCGGATCAAGCAATATATCGAGACAGACGGCAAGAAAATCTGGTCTGGCACGCTCGACGTTAATCCCGAACTCAATGCCGAGGTGACGACCGCCTTCCCGGCCATGGAGGCGGCCGGAAAGCTCGATCCCGGCGTCTATGTCATGGCCGCCAAGCCCGCCAGCGATGTTGTTGCCGCGAATGAAAACGAAGAGGACGGCGGCGGGACGATTGCGACTCAATGGTTCATTGTCTCCGATCTCGGCCTCAGCGCTTTCAGCGGCAAGGACGGCATTCATGTGTTCGTCCGCTCGCTGGCGAGCGCAATGCCGGCCGCAGGAGTCGAGGTGCGCCTTGTCGCGGGCAACAATGAGATTCTGACCTCGAAGCGCACCGACGATGCCGGGCACATTCATTTCGATCCAGGTTTTTCGCGCGGGACTGGAGGGGTTGCGCCTGGTCTCGCCGTCGCCGAGGACGGCAAGGGCGATTATGGCTTTCTCGATCTCGAGGCGAATGCTTTCGACCTCACCGACAGGGGCGTCAAAGGCCGCGCCGCTACGGCCGCGCTCGACGCCCTGCTCTATACCGAGCGCGGTGTCTACCGTTCGGGCGAGACGGTCTTCATCACCGCGCTGCTGCGCGATGGACAGGGCACCGGCGTGCCTTCCGTGCCGCTTACCCTTGTTGTCAAACGCCCCGACGGCGTCGAATATAAGCGGGTCCAGACCGAGGATCAGGGCGACGGCGGCCGCAGCTTTGCCTTGCCGCTGCTCCCCGGCAGCGCGACGGGAACTTGGCGCGTCGCGGCGTTTGCCGATCCAAGAGCAGCCTCGGTTGGACAGACGAGCTTCCTCGTCGAGGATTATGTGCCCGAACGCCTCGAATTTTCGTTGACCTCGCGGGCGGCGGCGGCGCGGGGCGGCGAAGCGGTCGAAATTGCAGCCGAGGCGCGTTATCTCTACGGCGCGCCAGGCGCAAGTCTCGAAATCGCCGGCGAGGTCGAAATCGATGCCGCCGGCCAATCGCCATTGCCCGCGCTCAAGGGTTTTACCGCCGGGCTGCAAGACGAGCCTTTCGATAAAACCAGCACGGAAATAGAGGAGGCAGCAACCACCGATGCGACTGGCGCGGCAAAAATTCTCGTGCCCATTCCAGACACCTCGGCGCCTCGCCCGCTTGAGGCAAAGATCATTCTGCGAGCCGGCGAGCCGGGCGGGCGGGCCGTCGAACGCTCGCTCATCCTGCCGATCCTGCCGAAGGGCGGCCTTATCGGCGTCAAGAAAAATTTCACGACCTTGAGCGACGGCGCGGCGGCGAGCTTCGATGTCATCGCCGTTGGCGCGGACGGCGCCCGCGTCGCGCGCAAGGGCGTCGCGTGGTCGCTTTACAGAGTGAGCAACGATTACCAATGGTATCGCGCCGACAGGCGCTGGTATTTCGAACGGGTGAAATCGTCGAAGCGCGTTGCCGAAGGAAAGATCGATATTGGCCTCGCCGCCCCAGCCAAGATTTCCGCGATCGTCGGACTTGGCCAATATAGGCTCGATCTTGCAAGTGGCAACGCCGCGGACCTGCCGACGAGTCTTGCGTTCGAAAGCGGCTGGTCCGGCGAGGCCAGCACGCAAACCCCGGATCTTCTCGATGTCAGTCTCGACAAGGCAAACTATAAGCCGGGCGAGGAGATGCGGCTGCGCATCGCCTCGCGCTTTGCCGGCAGCGCGACGGTCGCCATTATCGGCGAGAGCTTGAACGCTCTGACCACGCTCGATCTGAAAGAAGGCGACACGACCACCGCGATCCCGGTCAAAGGCAACTGGGGCGCGGGCGCTTATGCCGTGGTGCTTGCTTACCGTCCGCTCGACAAGGCGGCCAATCGTATGCCGGGCCGGGCCATCGGGCTTGCCTGGTTTGCCATCGATCCGCAAGCGCATGGGCTCGATGTCAGGCTCACTCCGCCGTCCAAGGCAAGGCCGCGCGGACCCTTGACGATCCCGCTCGAAATCAAAGGCCTTGGCTCGGGAGAAGAGGCGCGCGTGACGGTCGCGGCGGTCGATGCGGGCATCCTCAATCTCACCCATTATGAAGCGCCCGATCCGCGCGGCTATTTCTTCGGCCAGCGCCAGTTGAGCACGGAAATACGCGACCTCTACGGACTATTGATCGACGGAATGCAGGGGTCGCGCGGCGCGATCCGCTCCGGCGGCGACGCGGCCCCAGAACTTGGCGGCGAACGGCCGACGCAAGAACCGCTCGCGCGCTTTTCGGGGATCGTCAAGACCGGCCCCGACGGCCGGGCGCGGATCGACTTCGATCTGCCCGCCTTCAACGGCACCTTGCGGGTCATGGCGGTTGCCTGGACAAAAACCAAGGCCGGCAGCGCCAGCACGGACGTGATCGTTCGCGATCCGGTCGTCGCGCAGGTGACGACGCCGCGCTTTCTGTCGCTTGGCGACCGGTCGCAATTTCACGTGCAAATCGAAAATGTCGAAGGAAAGCCCGGAGACTACGCCCTCGATCTCGACGTAACCGGCCCCCTTTCGGCCGCAAGCGACACCCTGCACCGCAAATTCAAACTCGAAGCCGGGGCACGCAAGGTGCTGACGATTCCCGTCACGGCAACGGGCGTTGGCCACGCCGGGGTCGATCTCTCCCTGAGAGGCCCCGGCCTTGTCGCGCCACAAACGCTCGCGCTCGATATCTCGCCTGGCACCTCCGGACTTTACCGCCGCTCGGTGCGCACGCTGGCGCCGGGGGAAAGCCTCGCGATTTCGAGCGATCTCTTCGCCAATTTCGTGCCCGGAACCGGCGCCGTTTCGCTCGCGGTTTCCGCGCTCGCCGGAATAGATGTCCCGGCCCTCCTTCAGGCGCTCGATCGCTACCCTTATGGCTGCTCCGAGCAAACCGTCAGCCGTGCCCTGCCGTTGCTCTATGTCAACAAGCTTGCCAAGAGCGAGGCGCTCGGAATCGAACCCAACACCGATCAGCGCATCCGCGATGCGATCGAGCGGGAGCTGGCGCGCCAGGATTCGAACGGCGCCTTCGGTTTTTGGTCGACAACCGACAGCGATGACATGTGGCTGCATGCGTTCGTCACCGATTTCCTGACCCGCGCTCGGGAAAATGGGTTCGACGTTCCGCAAAAGAAATTCGACGCCGCCCTGGAGCGGCTGCGTAATTTGCTTGCCAATTCGAGCGATATTGGCGCGGGGCAAGGCGCCCCGATCGCCTATGCCGCCTATGTTCTGGCGCGCAACGGCCGCCAGGTCATGAGCGATCTGCGCTATCTGGCGGATGCCAAGATCGACTCGCTCGAGACCCCGCTCGCCCGCGCCCATCTCGCCGCCGCGCTGGCCTTGCTTGGCGACCGCCCGCGCGCCGAGGCGGTGTTCGCAAAAGCAACGGAGCGTTTGAGTTCGCTCGGCAACCCGCTCTACTCGGTCCGCGATTATGGCTCGCGTCTGCGCGACGGCGCCGGGCTACTCGCGCTTGCCGTCGAGACTCAAATGCCCGCCGCCGAAATTCTTCGTGCGTCGAAGATTGTGGAGGACGCGCGCGCGAAGACCGCCTTCTCTAGCACCCAGGAAAATGCGTTCATGGTTCTCGCCGCCGAGGCGCTCGCCGATAAGTCCAAGACGATAGTCTTGTCTGTCGATGGTGTGCCCCAGCAGGGCGCCTTGTTCAGGACCTGGCGCGCCTCCGCGCTCGCCAACACAACCACGACGATCGCCAATAGCGGGCAAGCGCCGGTGAGCGTCGTTGTGACAACCTCCGGCAATCCGCTGACGCCGGAACCCGCCGCCGAGCGAGGCTACCGGATCGAGCGCGCCTATTACACGCTGGACGGAAAAGCAATCGAGCCCACGGCGATCAAGCAGAACGACCGCTTTGCCGTCGCCTTGACAATCACCGAAAACGAAGCGGCATTTGCAAGGCTGCTTCTCGTTGATCGTTTGCCCGCTGGACTCGAGATCGACAATCCGGATCTTTTTGAGGGGGGCTCGACCGAGGCCTTGTCCTTCTTGAAGAAAACCGTCGAACCGGCGCATACCGAATACCGCGACGATCGTTTCGTCGCCGCTTTCGCGCGCGACGGCCACGACAAGGCAAATTTCACGGTCGCCTATATTGTCCGGGCGGTTACGCCTGGACATTATGTCAGCCCGCCGGCGACAATCGAGGACATGTACCGGCCGGAGAGGTTTGGCCGCACGGCCTATGGTGCCATCGATATCGCCGCCCCCAAATGAAAATGTTTCCCATGAAACATTTTCATTCGATCGCGGGTCTTTTCCTTACATTGGCGATGCTCGTCCTTACAGTCTCCATTCTTGGGCGCTCGTCAGCTCCGCTCGATGTTGCCGCCGCGAGCCAGGGCTCGCATGTCGTCGTCGATCGCAACGGGCAGCTTTTGCGGGCCTTCACAACGCCGGACGGACGCTGGCGGCTTCCTGTTCGCGCGGCCGATGTCGATCCGCGTTACATCGCCATGCTCGTCGCTTATGAGGACCGCCGTTTTTATGCGCATCATGGCGTCGATTGCCTGAGCCTCGGGCGCGCCGCGCTGCAATGGGCAAGCCATGGCCATGTCGTTTCCGGCGGCTCGACCTTAACGATGCAAGTGGCCCGGCTGATCGAGCCCCGCGCTGGAAAATCGCTGGCGGGAAAACTCGGCCAAATTTTGCGCGCGATAAAAATCGAACAGCGGACAGATAAGACCGGCGTCCTCGATCTTTACCTCGCGCTTGCGCCTTATGGCGGCAATATCGAGGGCGTTAGGGCAGCGAGCCTTGCCTATTTCGGCCACGAGCCGAAGCGGCTCTCGGCCGCCGAGGCGGCATTGCTGGTTGCCTTGCCGCAAGCGCCAGAAACTAGGCGGCCGGATCGTTATCCTGTTGCCGCCCGGGCTGCCCGCGACAAAGTCCTCGACCGGGTTTTCGCGCGAGGTGTGATCACTGGGGCCGAGCGCGGTAGGGCCAAGCGCGAAGCCGTGCCGCAAGAACGCCGGGCCTTTCCCATGCTCGCCGCGCATGCGAGCGAAGCTGCGCTCCGGCGCGCGCCAGAGCAGCGCGTCCACCGGCTGGCCCTCGACGCCAAGCTGCAAGCCTCGCTCGAGAATTTGGCGCGCGACGCGGCGGCGGCGATTGGCCCCAGACTTTCTTGCGCGATCCTCGTCATCGACAATGCAAGCGGCGAGATTCGCGCCCATGTCGGCACGGCGGACTATTTTTCGCAAGAGCGCGCCGGAGCGATCGACATGACAGAGGCCATCCGCTCGCCCGGATCGACGTTAAAACCTTTCATTTATGCGCTCGCTTTTGAAAATGGCATCGCGCATCCGGAAACAATTTTGGATGACCGGCCAAGACATTACGGAATTTATGCGCCGGAAAATTTCGACCATTCCTTTCAGGGCACCGTGACGGCGCGGCGCGCGCTGCAACTGTCCTTAAATCTACCGGCGGTCGAATTGCTCGACGAAATCGGCCCGCAGCAGTTCATCGCGCACCTGCGCAATGCCGGCGCCCGGATCGCGCTCCCGGATGAAACCGCGCCAGGACTAGCGGCGGGCTTAGGCGGGCTCGGGATCACGCTGCGCGATCTTGCGGCTCTCTATGCCGGCCTCGCGCGGGGAGGAACCGTGCCGAGATTGCGCGAAACTATGGACGGCGTGGGGACGGCGGAAGCTCGGACCCGGCGGATAGCCTCCGCGGTCGCGAGCTGGTATGTCGCCGGCATTCTACGCGGCGCGCCGCCGCCCCTAAACGCGCCGTTCGGGCGCATCGCTTATAAGACGGGGACTTCCTACGGCTACCGCGATGCTTTCGCGATCGGCTTCGACAAGGCCGTTACCGTCGCGGTCTGGCTCGGCCGGCCAGACAATGGCTCCGTGTTCGGTCTCGCCGGACGCCAAGCCGCCGCGCCGGTTCTGTTCGACGCTTTCGCAGCGCTCGACACCCGGCAAGAATTCCTTACCGCGCCCGCCGGTATTCTCGCGAGCCGGACCGCCGCGCTGCCGCCGCCCTTGCGCCATTTGCGCAAGGACGTGCCCAAGAATCTGGCGGCGGTGGCGACGGCGCAACTAAAAATCGCGTTTCCGCCGGACGGCGCCCGCGTCGATCTCGGCCTTGCGGCATCGTCCCCGCCTTCGCCCGGCGCCCGCCTCAGTTTGAAAGCCGAAGGCGGGGTTTTGCCGCTGCGATGGATCGTCAATGGCGTGCCGCTCGGCGAACCGGACTTGCGCAGGCAATCGGCCTGGGCCCCCGACGGCGCGGGTTTTACGCGCATATCTGTCACTGATGCGCGAGGGGCGACGGACAGCGTGCTCGTGCGCCTCGAATAGAGGAGGAAACTCCTCATCTTCATTTCTCATGTGGATACGGCATCCAGATTCGGTTGTCATGCGCCGCAACAAACAGCATCAAGCCAGTGATCCAGGTGACCATGCGCAACCCGTTGCCGCGCGCCCGAGGTCTCCCCCACTCGTTCGCGCGAGGGAGACGACGGTCGAAGACGCAGTCAGACTTTGGCGGGCTTTTCCAGCGGCACGATCACGCTCTGCGCCGTGCCGGACATTTCGATGCAGCGCCACGTCGAAGGCCGGCGCGGGATGGAATTCGGCCCGCTGAAGGTTTCATAAACGCCGATTGTGCAGAAATGCGCCGTCTGGCCACGTTCCACGTTGACGAGCGGCAGAAAGAAGCCAAAGCGCTCGCCCCCTGTGTCGACGCTGAGGATCAGAGCCACAGACACCATTTCTCCAAGACCGGTGTCCTCGGACAGTATTTGGTTGGGCTTGAACTCTTTCTGGAAAGCCCCTGCGGTGTAGACAAGCGCGGGAAAAGCGGGGTTAGCGCCAATCGTGTAGTCCACCTCGACGCCTGAACCGATCAGTACGAAGTTGTTTGCGGCCATCGTTCAAATCCTTTTGTGGCAGCGCAGCGCAATGCTGCGCTAGGAATGTCTAAGCGGGCAATTCGGCCGAGGGCGCACCATGACTGGATACACCCAGCTGACCGATATAATCCGGATTGATTAGCGCAGGACAGATTCGCTTCGCGCCCCCTGTTTAGGGGGTGACGGCGCGCCACATTCGCTAGTCCGCGGCGGCGTCGCCGACGCCACGCACAGCGGGGGCTATGCCGAAAACCCAAAACGGCAGCGGTCTTCCGTTTGCATTTGGAGAGGTTAAGGCAAGATCCGCCGGGCCGAGCATTTCTGTGGCGGGCTGCTTGCTGCGCGGTCGGGATTGGCTTGACTGTGCATCGGCGAAGCAGGGGCTATTTGCAGACCGCCGATTATTGGATGGACCGATGTATGAAAGTCAAGCAGACCCAAGGTTCCAGCAACCAGTGCTTGGTGGAATGGCCAGCGGAGGGCACTGCCCGCGACTCAGGGTATAACATATCAAATTTCATGGCCCTTCTTCTTCATCTCGGCGCGCACGCGGGTCATCATGTCGGTCGAAATCTTGCCTTGCCAGCCTTGCATCGCGGTCACGACCTCGGTCAAGAAGGCCGGCTGTGTCTCGACGTATTTTTTTCCCGCGGTGCTGTCGAAGAAGGCCACCGCCGCCTTCAAATCCTGCTCGCTCATCTGCTTGACGTAAATCTGCGCGGCGATATCGACCATTTCGTCCACCTGCTTGTCGAATTCGGGCTTGAGCCCGGTCAGCACGTCGTTGAGGTCGTGCCTGAGTTCCGGCCGCGTCTGCGTCAGCGACGAGCCGATCTGATCCATGAACTGGGGAATGATGATGCTAAAGGAGCGCGACATCCCACAGGCGACCACGAGCGCGCGGGCGGCGGCCAAATGCGACGGGCTTGGGGCCGCCGAACCCGGCCCGGTTTGGCCCGGCGGGGTGTTAGGCGGGGTGGGTTCAGCCTTGCTTCCGCTCACGCCAACTAAGGGAGCAAGCAGGAACGCGAGGCAAAAAAACAAATTCGTGGCAAGTCTTTCAAGAGCTATGCGCAAGCGAAAACCTCCCAAAGGGGCATGAGCCCAAAACCGTGGCGCAGATGCAAGAAGCCCATGTTCCGGCCGGCGTCAATCGAGTTGGCCAAGAATCTCGATGCCGGCCGGACCGGCGCTGATCACGGCCTTGGCAATCCCGATGAAGAGCCCATGTTCGACGACGCCGGGAATTGCAGCGAGCCGGTCAGCCAACCGGTCCGGATCGGCAATCGCGCCAAAGAAGCAATCCACGATATAGTGCCCATTGTCGCTGACGAAAGCCTGGCCGCCAGGAGTTTTCCGCAGGCGGACCTCGCCATCGCAGCAGCAGGCCCGCGCGGCGGCCAGAATCATGCGCTTTGTCGCTTCGAGGCCGAACACATTGACTTCGACAGGTAGCGGGATTTTGCCAAGCACCGCCACCAACTTCGACGAATCGGCGATCACGATCATCCGCTTCGATGCCACGGCGACGATTTTTTCACGTAAGAGCGCGCCGCCGCCGCCCTTGATGAGACGCAATTTTGGGTCGCACTCGTCGGCGCCATCGACCGTCAAATCAAGCTCAGGCGACGCATCGATCGAGGTCAGCGGAATGGCATGGAGCGCGGCGAGCGTGCGGGTGCGCTCGGAGGTCGGCACGCAGACCACGTCCAAGCCCTTGGCAACGCGCGCGCCGAGAAGCGCGACAAAATGCGCGGCGGTCGTGCCGGTCCCAAGCCCAAGCCGCATCCCGGGGGTCACGAGCTCCAGGGCTTTTGCGGCGGCGAGCCGCTTGGCGTCGTCCGGGGAAAGCTCTGGCATGAGGCAACCGCGATGGCTCCGACGAGGCCGCCAGGGTTAGTCCCTTCGCTCCGGCCGCGTCAACCCCGAGGAAACGGTTGGCTCCCGCGACAAGCGCCTCTATATCTATGGCACACGGAGGTAGGAGCATGGCCGCGACTGCAACAATAATCACCCTGGACACGATGGCCCCGGACTTCCGGCTTCCGGGAACGGACGGCCGGACCTATACGCTCAAAGATGTCGCGGGCGAGGAGGGCACGGTAATCGTCTTCATCTGCAATCATTGCCCCTATGTGAAAGCAGTGATCGACCGGCTTGTCGCGGACGCTCGCGTGCTCATGGCGGAAGGTATTGGTTTTGCTGCCATTTGCGCAAACGACGCCAAGGATTACCCGGAAGACTCCTTCGCCAACATGAAGCGATTCGCGCAGGCGCACAATTTTCCGTTTCCGTATCTCCATGATGAGACACAGTCGGTTGCCCGCGCGTACGGCGCGGTCTGCACGCCGGATTTCTTCGGCTACTGTAAAGATCTGAAGCTGAAATACCGCGGCCGGCTCGACGAAGGCCGCACCGCGTCACCGCCAAAGGGCGCGCGGCGAGAGCTTGTCGAGGCCATGCGGGCCATCGCGGCCACGGGCGAGGCGCCGGGGAATCAAATTCCGTCCATCGGCTGTTCGATCAAATGGAAGGCGGCGTAAGCCTGCCGCGCGTAAAACTCCACGCGCCGCCGCCCGCCACGGCGAGATAAAGGAGGACAAAGCAATAGAGGACCGCAAGCTCGCCGCCATTGAGAATGGGAAAGAAGCTTTTTTGCGCATGCGCGAGGAAATAGGCAAACGCCATCTCGCCGGAGAGGATGAAAGCAACCGGGCGGGTGAAGGTGCCGAGGAAAAGCAGAACGCCGCCGGCGAACTCCAGAACGCCCGCGACGCCCAACAGCGAAAGGAGCTGAACGTTGTCGAACATTGCGACATGCGGAAAGCCGAAAAGCTTCGCCGTGCCGTGCTGAAGAAGCAGCAGGGCCGTGACGATCCGCAGGAGTGAAAGGAGCCGCGGCTGCCAAGCCGCGGCGATGGGCGCCAGATCCATGATGACCATTCCTTTGCCGAAAGAACCTCGCATGGGCGTTCCCCATTTCCGGAGCGGCCCCATTGCGCTCCTTGGCCTCGAACGCCAACTATATTGTTCTATATAAGCTCCGCCGGCACCGGAGGAATCCGCAAATGATCTCCATCGCGATTATTTTGGCCATTGTCCTGTCGGGGGCGCTTGGCATCTCGCTCATGTACCGTCAGGCCGCCGCGGTTGCCGCCCATCGCGAGCAGGTTCCGGACGAGTTTGCCGGCTGGATCAGCATCGAGGAACACCGGCGGGCGGCCGCCTACACGATGGCCCGCACCCGGCTGGCGATCGCGGAGACGGTCTTCGACACCGCCCTCGCGGTGCTTTGGCTGATTGTCTTGCTCGATCCGCTCTACGCGTCGGTGGCGCAATTCATTGCTCCTGGCATCTCCCGCGCTGTCACCGTCGTGGTTGCTTTTGCGCTGATTGAGCGCGTTCTTGATCTGCCTTTTTCGATTTACAGCACGTTCGGGCTGGAAGCCCGGTTCGGCTTCAACCGCGCGACCCCACTGATGTTTCTGCGCGACCGGATAAAAGGCGTGGCGCTCGCCGCTCTTCTTGGCGCCCCTTTGCTTTATGGCTTCTTCTTCGTGCTTCGTGAGGTGCCGGACTATTGGTGGCTCATCGGCTGGGTCGGCCTCATGGGTTTAATGATCGCGATGAGCGTGATTTATCCCGCTGTCATCGCGCCCTTGTTCAATAAGTTCACGCCGATGCCGGACGGAGCGTTGAAATCGCGCGTCGAAGCGCTTCTTGCCAAATGCGGTTTCGCATCCAAGGGGCTCTACATCATGGACGCCTCCAAACGTTCCACGCACGGCAACGCCTATTTCACCGGCTTCGGAAAGGCCAAGCGCATCGTCTTCTTCGACACGCTTCTGCAAAACCATACGCCGGATGAAATTTTGTCGATTCTCGCGCATGAGCTGGGGCATTATAAACTAGGTCATATCGGTCAGCGCATTGCCTGGACGGCGGCGCTCACGTTTGTTGGTTTTGCTGTCCTTCGCTGGGCTTTCGCCGCCGGCGGATTGGCTGCCGCGTTCGGTCTGCCAGCCGATCCTGGCGTGGTTTTCATCATGGTGCTGATCGCGATCGGACCCGTCTCGCATTTGCTGTCGCCGCTGACAAGCTGGCTGTCGCGCCGCGCCGAGTATCAGGCCGACAATTTCGCCAAGGCGATGGCCGGCTCCGGCCCCATGATCAGCGCCCTGACAAAACTCGCGCGGGACAACCTTTCAACCCTAACGCCGGACGCGCTCTACGCCTTGTTTTATTATTCCCACCCGCCGGTTCCGGCGCGGATCGCCCGGCTGAGAGCGGAGCCAGCTCTGCTTGACCGAATGAGGATCTAGCGCCGGCCGTTCATCTAGGGCTGGGCGGCCGGCGGCCTCGACACTTCGACATCCTGCGGCCCTCGAACTAGGTAATCTATGCCGGCCCAGCGAATATGGCGGGAGCCGAGTGCCGAAAACACGCACAACGCATGAAAACTCCACCAGATGGGACGCAGCCATCGTTCGACCCGCCAATAATTTGCGCGTCCGGCGGCGGTTCCCTCGCCCCAGAGCGCGACGACGATTCTGCGTCGGCAATGGTAACGAATCTCCCCCAAAACGAGAGACACGCCAATCAGGGAGATCGCAAGGACACTCCCCTGCAAGGCCATGCTCAGCGCGGCGATCGCGGCGGCGATCGGGAAGAACGTTCCGAGCGCCCCCAACGCCCAAATGTCAGGGCTATATAGCCAGAGGAGGCGATATTGGCGCCGTCCAAACGCTAGAGCTTCGCTCCAACTCATGGCCACGGGGGAGAGAAGCAGGCTCTGGCGTGGCGAATAGACCGGGTACCCTGCTTCCTTGAATGCGCGTGTCATCTGCCCGTCGTCAAGGAGCGCCCCCGTCCAGAAGCGGCGGATATCGATGGCTTCCAGCGTCGTGCGCCACATGGCCATCGTGCCGCCCCAGCAATGGTTAGCTATCGAAGGCAGTCTCGCCGTCGTCACGACGGAGGCGTTCGCCGCCGCGACGACCGCCGAACTCACCCGGTTGTCGGCCGGGATGATCCAGCGATAACCCGTGACGGCGTCACGTCCCGTATTGACGAGAGCGGCGACAAGCCGGGGGAGCCATTCGGGCGCCGGCAGCGTGTCCGCGTCGATAAACGCTACAATCTGGTCGCGGGCTCCGATTGCGTCGAGGGCGGCGAGCAAATTCCAGACCTTCTGGCCGGTTCGTTCGGATTGGCCGGCGACAACCGTGCGAAGTGGTGCTCCCGGCCGTTTCGACTCCTCCATTACCATGGCGAAGGCGGGATCTTCCTCTGACTCGACTGCGGCGATGATTCGGTAGTCCGGATAGGTTTGGTGGCGTAGCCGGTCGAAGAACGCACGCGAAACGTCCGAAGCGTTCTTCACGGCTACGATGACGGCGACGGGAGGCGTGCTCCCAGGAATTTCGCTTAGCGGAAGGCCCCATGTGTAGCGCCAAGCCGAAAGCGTACTCATAACCGCGATCGCGCCCCATGCGACAAACAGAACAGCGATAACCGTATTCATTATCATGACGTGGCCTAGGCTCGCCCTAGCTGAATGAAACGGCCAGCCCATGGCCGTCAGCACAGCCAAGGGGCGCCACCGAAACGAATAAGCGTGACTCAAGTCGCATCTCTTGCCCGTCGCGCCGTCAACAGCAGTCCCGCGCCCTCGTCCTTGGTTGCCGGAGTGCCAAGCAACCAATGAGCAAGACGGCCGCCGAGCAGGCCGAGCGCGGCGGCGGCGTGCCAGGACCACGCACCGCGATAATGCTCTCCGGTGCATTTGCCCGGAGTGCAACGCTCGATCCAAAATATGAGCGAATCATGGTCACCCCAAGGGACATGCTCGATACCCTCTATAACAGCATTGGCGCCTTTCGCCAGTTCGGTGAGAGCGGGCTTTGTCCACCAAGTCAGGTGGTGAGGCGGCGCATTGAGCAGGAAATTCGGGATCCGGGTAAGTGCCGACGGGACGTGCGGCACGCCAACGAAGATAAGGCCGCCTGGTTTCACCGCTTGTGCCATCTGGGCAAACAGAGACGCTGGCGCACTGACATGTTCGAGGACTTCGAACGCGCATACCGCATCGTAAAATCCCGCGCGCTCGACCAGATGCTGAGCGAGCGTTTCGTTGCGCACTCCGATGATCGCACCGCCTTCCGCGAAGTGCGGGTCGAGCCCGGTGTAAGTCGCCTGCGGCACGCATGACCGGAAGCTTGCAAACCCACATCCGACATCAAGCACGCGAGCTCCCGCTTCGATGCGCCGCGCGGCGATCAGAAACTCCTGGCGGATGGCTTTATCTGAATAAAGCTTTTTTGCGTTCACCCTTGAGTAGAACCCGACATAAAACGCGCGGTCACCTTCAAGCGGAGGATCGAAGAAATAGAGACCTGTCGGCGACTCCCATAATCCGAACCGATCCACGCCGCGGAAGCTCGGCCGGGCGTCTGTCTTGAACTCGATACGCCAAAGGTCGGTGAGGAGGCGGGCCGCCACCCACTGGACATGCCGGACGGCCGGATACCCGGTGACCGGACAGGCGGGCGCGCGTTGTTGAGGCGGCATTTCCCGGGTGCCAACAGGCTTCGATATCAGCGAGATCAGCAAGATAGATTCCATGGAATCTGAAAGATTGCAAACTGCTCAACTATGCTCAAACTATGTCGGCGCATCTGATCCCCGGGCGACGTATAAAACGCCTCAATTCATCGCCCGAATTGCGTCGGGAACCGCCATGTTGCTGAACTTACAAAATCCGCTCACGAGACTTTCGCGGGTCCGTAGGAGGTGGCTCATTGCGCGCAGCCGGATCTTCGATCGCGCATGGTACCAGGCCGAATATCCCGAGACCGGCGTCGCGGGGTTGGATCCAATCTTGCACTATCTGCTCAGCGGCGCGGACCGGGGTTACCGGCCACATCTTTTGTTCGATCCCGCTTGGTATATGAGCGCGCGCGGACCGCGGCAACGTGATCAAAATCCGCTCATTGATTACATAAATTACGGCGCGTGGGAGGGCATCGAGCCGTCTCCTTATTTTTCAACCGCATTCTATCGAAAGGCCGCGGGCGGGACCGGCGGCTTGACGCCGCTCGGACATTTCGTGGCTTACGGGCTGCCGCGCGGCCTTGCCGCGACGCCCCTATTCGACCGGGCATGGTATTTGGAAAACAATCCTGACGTGCGACACGCCGGCTTCGACCCGTTTCTCCATTTCGTGGCGTCCGGAGCCAGGGATTGCCGCTCGCCCGGTCCGCTTTTCGATTCGGCTTGGTACTGGATGAAGAATGCGGATGCGCGGGACGAGGGCATGGAGCCGCTGCACCATTATCTGGCGATTGGCGCTCGCGAAGGCCGCGACCCTTCCCGTTTTTTCGACACCGAGTTTTATCTCGCGGCCCATCCGGGGCTAGGTGCTTCGCGCGGGACGGCGCTGGCCTTTTACGCCGAGCGCGGGCGCGATGGGTGGCACAGCACCCATCCGGTTCTTCCGCCACCCGCGTCCCCGAGTGCCTATTTCGAGGAACTTCCCTGGGAATGGGCGATCCCCGCGCCCGGCGCGATCGAGGCGCCCTTTCGCGCATTGATCGTCGATGTTGGAGAGGCCGCCGCAAGGAAAACAGCCGGACTGAGGCAACTCTTGACGATGCTCGTCACATTGCCGGGACTGGACGTGCATTGCGTGACCGACACGGCCATGGAATCAATCCCAGGAGTTGCGACACTTGACTTGTCGCGACCCGATCTAGCTTTGTTCGACAGGAGCGTTGTCCTCGAGCGCGTGCTGCGCGCAATGAAGTTCCGGGATCCAAATGGGCTCGTTTGCGAGGTGGCCTGCGCCGCGTTGCCGCTTGCCCCGACATGCGCGGACGTCGGTTTGCCGTACCACAATCTCATGGAAACAAGGCAGCTCGCCGCCGCGGATTGGGCGGAACTCTTGACCCATCGTGCCGGCTACCGCCAATCCCGTCACATGACAATTTCGGTGATCGTTCCAAACTACAATCACGCGCGTTATCTCGATGAGAGGCTCGCGTCGATATTCGAGCAACGGTTGAGGCCGGACGAAATTATCTTTCTCGACGATGGGTCGAGCGACGGCAGCTTGGAGATCGCGCGGGCATGGCAAGCACGGTCGCCAATTCACTTCGCGATCGCTGCAAATGCGACGAATAGCGGCTCGCCTCTTAAGCAATGGGCAAAGGGGATCGAAGGCGCCACCGGGGACCTCGTCTGGATCGCAGAGAGCGATGATTCATCGTTTCCTCGCTTTCTTGAGCGCATGGCCGCCGCCTTCATAGATCCGGAAATAGCAATCGCCTATTGCGATTCGGAAGTGATCGGAACGGACGGAGAAATTCTCTCCCCTACCTACCGGTTCTATACCGATTCACTCAGCGAAACGAAGTGGTTAGCAGGATATGTCGAGACTGGCCCGCGCGAAATCGCCGAGGCTCTTGCCATCAAAAATACAATTCCCAACGTAAGCGCGGTTTTATTGCGGCGCGCCGCGCTCAACGAAAGTTTGAGCGCGGCCGAAAATTTCCGCTATTGCGGTGATTGGGCGATTTACGTCGCGTGCCTGCGCAAGGGAAAGATCGCCTTCTGTCCGCGTGCGCTTAACAAACACAGGCGGCCGCCAGGGAGTTTGACGCAAGAAGGCGAGCGCGATGCGAAAGGCGTGCGCGAAGCGATCGCCATCAAACTCTCGATTTTCGCCGGCGCGCCGTGCGACGCGCGGGTCATCTGGCTGAGCCTTGCCCAAACCGTTTTCGAATATGAAATTCGATCGAAAACAGGCGGCTGCAAGCGCCCAGCATTCACCAAGAACAAAGAGCTGGCAGATTGTGTTGAAAAATTGCGATGTTTCCTTGCCGGGCAAGGGCACCAATTTCCACAAGACATTAGCGAGATCGCAGCCTATCTGCTCGATGTCGCGGGCCAATCCGCGTCCTTGCGCACGACAGACCATCAGGGCTTCGTAAACAGCGTTCTGCAGGAACTCAAGACCATCGCCGTTCGCGGATAAGGCCCCAAGTATCCCCGCGTTTTCCTAGTTGAGTGGCCTGGCCAATCCCTCACCCGGTATTGCGCATTGGGGAATTTTCCGCCGCGTCCGGCATTGGCAAGCGCGGAGCCCCAGCGGGAGGCGGCCAAAGACGGCGTTGACATATCGTCTGAAATAACGAACCTTCTTCCACGTTCGTTCAGGAATGAATCGACCGCTTCGCCCGGCCGTCACCTTGCCCCCAGGAAATTTGCATGAAGTCGCAAAATCGAGCTGGGTTGGATGAAGAGGGCCGGCGGCGCCTCGACGAAATGGTGCAAAACCGGCTTGACGCCGTGGCGGCCGGTGCCAAGCCGCAAATTGCGCGGGCGCCGGTCCCCCCATCTCCGAACGGCGTGATGGACTTTCAAAATCTGCCGGGGTATCGCGAACTTAAACTTCAGCGGTCGATGGCAGCCGTGGTTGGCCTCGACAATCCTTATTTTCGCCTTCATGAGACCGCTGCCGGCGCGACGACCCTCATAGGCGGGCGCCAATTCATTAATTTTTCGTCATATGATTATCTTGGCCTGAATCATCATCCGGAGGTCCGTGCAGCCGCGCATGCCGCCGTTGACGCATTCGGCACGTCGGCGTCCGCGAGCCGGCTGGTCGCCGGCGAACGGCCGGGACATCGGGCACTCGAGGGGGCCTTGGCGCAACATTATGGTCAGGAAGATTGCGTCGTATTCGTCAGCGGCCACGCGACCAATGTTTCGACCATCGGCGCCATTCTCGGGCCAAAGGATTTGATCGTCCACGAAAGCCTTGCCCACAACAGCATCCTGGCCGGAGCAACGCTATCGCGCGCCGAGCGGCGTTCGTTTCCGCACCGTGATTTCATTGCGCTGGACATGCTGCTGACGTCGATCCGGCGGCGGTTCGAGCGTGTGTTGATTGTCGTTGAAGGCCTATACAGCATGGACGGCGATGTTCCCGACTTGCCGATGCTCGTTGAGATAAAGCGACGGCATAACGCCTGGCTGATGGTCGACGACGCGCATGGTCTAGGTGTGCTTGGCCCGAGGGGATACGGGCTGTTCGATCACTCCGGCACGGACCCGCGCGATGTGGATATCTGGATGGGGACACTTTCGAAGACGCTTGCCGGATGCGGCGGTTTCATTGCCGGTCCAACCGCGCTCGTGGAGTATCTGAAATGCATGTCGGGCGGGTTCGTCTACTCGGTCGGCCTTTCGCCGCCACTGGCCGCCGCCGCCTCGGCGGCCCTCGCCATCCTGCATCGCGAATCCGGCCGGGTCGAAACATTGCGCCATGCCAGCCGCTTGTTTTTCGAAGCCGCCAGGGCGCGCGGATGGGATACGGGAACGAGCGCCGGTTTCGCGATTATTCCCATTATGGCCGGCAACTCGGTTTTTGCCGTGGCTCTAAGCCAAGGACTTTTTGAGCGCGGCATCAATGTGCAGCCCATTATTCATCCGGCGGTTCCAGAACGCGCCGCGCGGCTGCGTTTCTTTCTTACCTCCGAGCATCGCGCCGAACAGATAGACGAAACAATCCGAGCGATCGAGGAGACAATGAAGGAAGTCAACGCCAACGCGTCCCTGCAAAACATACCGGGATTTCCGCAAGGCGGTCCGGCATGACCGCACTGTTGGTGCGGGAGGTTCAAAGCCAGGCCGACGTCGAGGCTTTCATGGCGGCGGGAAAGCGCGCGCAAACCGGCAATTCGCGCTGGATCGAGCCGCTTCGCGACGAGATGTTTCGGGTGTTCGACAAGCAGCGCTCGCCATTGATGCTTGAAAATGAAATTCAGCCTTTCGTCGTTTTTCGCGATGGTCAGCCGGCCGGGCGGATCGTGGCTGTGGTCAACCGAGCGCACCTCGAAAAATACCACGATGCGTGCGGACATTTTGGCGTTATCGACGCGATTGACGAACGCGACGTGTTCGCCGTCCTGCTGCAACATGCCGCTGATTTTTTGCGCGCGCGCGGGCTACGTCGCATGCGCGGCCCCTTCAGCTTGTCGATCAATCACGAAGCCGGACTCCTTGTCAAAGGGTTTGACCAGCCTCACGTCGTGCACACCAACCATGCTCCGCCTCATTACGGGTGCCACATCGAGGCGCTCGGGTTGCGCAAGGTCATGGATTTGTTCGCTTATGTCTGCCGGATCGCGGAGTCGGACTTTCCCGAGCGCGTAGCCCAAACCGCAAACCGGTTCGATTCCGCCAAGGAGATCCAAACTTATGGTCTCTCGCTGACGCGCTGGCCAACGGAATTTTCCCGTGTGCTGCGGCTCTACAACGATGCCTGGAAGAACAATTGGAATTCGATTCCAGTCAGCAACGCGGAGGCCAAGCTGATCGCAGATCTTACCTTGCCCGTTGCCAAGCCATCCTGGATCAGAATGGCCCAATGGCGGGGCGAAGACATCGCGGTCGTAGCGCAAATACCCGACATTAATGAAGCGCTCGTTGGGCTCGGCGGAAAGCTGTGGCCGGCCGGCTGGGCGCGCATGCTGTGGCGCATTCACGGCCGCGGGACGCGGATGACGCGGATCGCGATGATCGGCATCGCCAGCCGCTGGCGGGGAACCCGCATCGGTTCGATGGCTGTCTCGCTGCTTCTAGCCGAAGCGATTACCAAGGCGCGCAGGGCCGGGATTGAGGAGACCGAGATCAGCTGGATTCTCGAAACCAATCACGCAATGCTCAATCTCGCGCGAAGCCTACCAGCTCATCATACACGCACATTCCGCATTTACGAGCGCGAACTCTAAGCCCGGCTACGCTTATGAACCGGCTCCATTTGAAGGAGTCATGCTCCAGTGGAATGATACGGGAGTGCCGTCGCGAGAGGCGCATAGTATCCATTGGGCAGGGAGGCCCGGCCGAAGCCGCAGCAACCGCGGCGGCGTGGTTTGCGTTTTTTTGCCACATTCCCCTGCAATCTTATTGTATTGCTACAAGATTGCATTGTCACAAGGTAAATGTTCGTAAAAATGTTGGTGCACGGGTATTGATAATCCGTGAGGCGTGGGGGCTTTTGGTGCAACGCGTGGCTCTCGTTCAGGAAGCCCAACCGGCGCTACGGCCGGCGCCAGGGGTTTCGCGCGTTCAAG
>JBOHJQ010000061.1:0-22774 GCA_050728655.1 Methylocella sp. | reverse complement strand
AGCCGAGTAGATTGCTTCCTGCACCCCGGTGGCGCCGAGGGAATGGCCGGTCAAGGATTTTGTCGCGGCGATCGGCGGACACTTTGCGGCCCCTCCGAAAACGGTTCTTATCGCCTCGATCTCCTTCAGATCGCCAATTTCCGTCGATGTCGCATGGGGATTGATGTAATTGATCGGCGTGTTCACATCTTCGAGCGCCATGCGCATGCAGCGCACCGCTCCTTCACCGGAAGGCGCGACCATGTCATGGCCGTCCGAGGTCAAGCCATATCCGGCGATCTCGGCGTAAATTTTCGCCCCCCGCGCGCGGGCATGCGCCAATTCCTCGAGCACCAATACCCCGGCGCCGCCTGCGATGACGAATCCGTCCCGATTCTTATCATAGGCGCGGGAGGCGCGCGCGGGACGGTCGTTGAAGCCCGCGGACAGCGCGCCCATCGCATCGAACAGAACCGAGAGGGTCCAATCGAGCTCTTCGCAGCCGCCCGCGAACATTATGTCCTGCTTGCCGTGCTGGATCATCTCATAGGCATTGCCGATGCAATGGTTGGAGGTCGCGCAGGCCGACGAGATCGAGTAATTGACGCCCTTGATCTTGAACCAGGTGGCAAGCGTCGCCGAGGCGGTCGAGGACATCGCCTTCGGCACCGCGAAAGGCCCGATTTTTTTCGGTCCCTTGGCGCGCGCGACATCGGCGGCCTCGATCAGAGTCCGCGTCGAAGGCCCGCCCGAACCCATGATGATGCCGGTGCGCTCATCCGATATTTCGTGCGGCGCGAGGCCCGCATCCAGGATCGCCTGATCCATCGCGACATGGTTCCAGGCGGTGCCGCCGGCATGGAAACGCATCGCGCGGCGATCAACGATGCCGCAAGGGTCGAGCGCAGGCGCGCCGTGAACCTGGCTGCGAAAGCCGAGCTCGGCGTATTTGTCCGCCTTGACGATGCCGGATTTGGCCTCCCGCAAGGAGGCGAGCACTTCGTTTGTGTTGTTCCCGATCGAGGAGACAATCCCCATTCCGGTGACGACGACGCGTCTCATGCTGCAAAACTCCTGCCTGACAGCGCGGCCCCGGAGCCCGAATCCAGCGCCTTTGTTCAAGGTCAAAAGAATACCGGCCGAAGGTTCAGGCCACTGAAGGAGTTGTGGCCTTGAACAAGCCAACCCTTACGTCCTTGGCCTCATATATGCGCGTCCCATCGGCCTCGAGCCAACCGTCGGCGATGCCAAGCACCAGTTTGGTTTTGAACACGCGTTTCAAATCCACGCCGTAGAGAATCCGTCTGACGGTGGGCAAGACCTGATCGGAAAATTTGACCTCGCCCACGCCGAGCGCCCGGCCGCGTCCAGCAAGGCCAAGCCAGCCGAGATAAAAGCCAAGAAGCTGCCAAAGCGCGTCGAGCCCGAGGCAGCCAGGCATCACCGGATCGCCCTTGAAATGGCAGCCGAAAAACCAGAGGTCCGGCTTGACCAAGAATTCGGCCAAGATCACGCCCTTGCCATTGGCGCCGCCTTGTTCCGAAACATCGGTGATTCGATCGAACATCAAAAGAGGCGGCAACGGCAATTGCGGATTGCCTGGCCCAAACAATTCTCCCCGTCCGCAGGCGATCAGGTCCTCATATTCGAAATTGGCGCGCCGCTCGTTCATGTCCGTCTCACTCTCGCGTCCCAGTCCGGCAGCCATGCGGGCTTTCTCCGACGCGCCTTCTAACACACGAAACGGCGCGCCGGAAGCCGCCGCCGCGTCCGCTCGCTGCGTTGCGTGCCCCAATTTCCATTGGTAGGCGCCCTCATTTTGCCCCGTTTAAGACACTTGTTAGAGCGCCACGCAAATCCGGCACGCAGCACTCCAGGCTCCGGGCGTGTTTTCATGTTTCGAGCGCGCGCCCGAACGCTCGGTGCCGGCATTCCTTCTGCCGGCGCAATTGGCGGGGGCCGGGATGTCTCGGTCCGCGCCACATTTCTATTCGCGACCCAGTTCGGGCGAAGCAACAATAGGCAACCGGGGGTCCATGAAGTTCCGTTACGACATCAATGCCTTGCGGGCGCTTGCCGTCAGCGCGGTGATTTTGTTTCATTACAAGGTCAAATCCGTTCCTGGCGGATTCGTTGGGGTCGATGTTTTTTTCGTGGTCTCCGGCTATCTCATGACGGCTATCATCATGGGAGGATTGGAAGAGGGCAGATTCAGTATTTGGAATTTTTATTATGACCGGGCGAAGCGCATCGTTCCTGGTCTCATGGGCGTGTGCTTTGTCCTGCTCGCCGCCGGGTATATCTTATTGGAACCTGCTACCTATTATTATCTTGCCTCGACGTCGATTTCCGCACTTCTGTTTTTTTCGAATTTTCAATTCTGGGAAGCAACCGGGTATTTCGATCCACAAAACGAGACAAAATGGCTCCTGCATACCTGGAGCCTTTCGGTGGAATGGCAGTTTTATTTGATTTATCCAATTTTACTTGTGGCATTGCACAAATTTAGTAAAACGCGGAGCTATATTATCCTAATTCTATGGTCCATTACACTTATATCGATATTACTGTGTATTTGGTTTTCCAAGGCGGAATCTGCAGAGCCCGCAACGGCCTTCTACTTGCTCCCGCATCGGGCGTGGGAATTGCTCGCGGGTGGGATAGTCGCCTTGCAATTCAGGAATAGCGAGCGGAAATATTCCAGGATACTGCTTGCAAGCGGGTTTCTGTTCATAGGCATATCGGCATTTTTCTATGACAAAGATATGCCTTGGCCCTCTTACCGGGCTTTGCTCCCGGTGTTCGGTGCTTGCCTGGTCATCGCGGCCAACCTGCCGGGCGCATCTCTCTTCAAGAACCAAATCATCCAAACAATCGGAAAATGGTCCTATTCGATTTACCTCTGGCATTGGCCGATCGCCGTCGCGGCGGTTTACTTCGATTTCACCAAGACGACGGATTTCAATTCGGTGCGCCAAGTCTTGATTCTCGTGGCGGTCGAAATCTTGGTTCTCGCCGTGGTCATTGCGTCCGGTGGTCTTTTGCTGTCGTTGACCAATAGGATGGCGAACGCCCGGCTGGCGGAGAGAAGGCTGTCTGGAATAATTGCCGGCGCAAGCGCGCTCGCGCTTACCGTGGGTTTTGCGATCATGGTGGCGATTAATGAAGGACTGCCGAACCGCCGGCCGGACGGTCAAAAAGAGTTTGCCGCCTACAAGACGGCGATTGACGACTGGGACTACCCAATGGAGTGTGATGGCGTGGGCCCAGGCGGAAATTTGCGGCCATGTCAACTCGGTGCGAGTGATCACGATACGCTGTTCATCGGCGATTCCTACGCCGAGCAAATTTACGGTCGCTTTGCCGAAACCGCGCAACGAGACCCTGAGAAATCCTTTACGTTTCTGACGTCGTCCGGCTGTCCGCCAATCACCGGCATCCGAAAGGTGCATGACGAACTGCGCTGCAACGGCTTCGTCGAAAAGGCGTTACAATTTGCCGGGGCGAGGAATTTCAAGCGCATCGTGCTGGTCTCGCTGTGGTACGGTTATTTTATGCGCCCCGATCAGACTTTCTGTTTTGTCGAAGGCGACACATGCACCGCGAAGCAGGACCGGTCATGGTATTTTGAGCATATTGATGAGGCGCTCGCTTCCTTGCGCACGCGCCTCCTGGAACTTAGGAAGCGCGGAGCCCGGATCGTCATCGTTGGGGCTACCCCATCTGGCTCTTGGGATGTGCCCACCGAGCTCTTCAAACGAAAATTCCTGGGTATTGATACAAAGAGTATCGAATATATCGACCGCAATGAATTTGAGATGAATGCGGCTCCGGTAAAGCACCGGTTAATGTCCCTGGCATCGTCGATTGGCGCGACATTCGTCGATCCGCTCGTCTTCCTTTGCGACAGCCAGCGCTGTCCCACAGTCGACAAGGATGGGGGGCCCTATTTTAGAGACCGGGGTCATTTTCGTTCGACCGTGGTAAAGACGTCGCGGTTCCAATTTCTGGACGATGCGGCAGGGGACAGTAACCGGGTGAGCGCCGTGGCGGTGCCGTGGAACAACAATCCATAGGCCTGCCCGGGCACGCCCCGATCGCTCGAACGTAACCTCCTTTGCGCTTTTCGGGTTTGCCCCCCATATAGCCGGGGCGGGCCGGCATCGTCCGCTTAACGTTAGGATAGGAAGCCATGGCGCTTCGCCACAAACCCGTGATTTTAATTCTCGCCGCGACGCTTGCGCTGGGCTTCGCCGGGGACGCTTTCGCCCGCGCGGGCGGCGGCTTCTCGTTTGGCAGCCGCGGCGCGCGCACGTTTAGCATGCCTCGAGCTACGCCAACGGCCCCGCGCGTGGCCCCGATGGAACGGTCGATGACCTCTCCAAATGACAGCATTTTCCGCCGCCCCGCGCCCACATCCCAAGGCGGCTTTTTTTCCGGCGGTTTTGGCCGCGGCCTGCTGGGAGGCTTCATAGGCGCCGGATTGTTCGGCCTGTTGTTCGGGCATGGCCTGTTCGGCGGTCTCGGCGGCGGCCTGTCGATCCTCGGGCTAATCCTTCAGATCGGCCTTTTGTTCGTGCTGTTCAAACTCGTCATGGGCTTTGTTCGCGGGCGCCGTCCGGCGGTCCAGGGCGCCGCGTTCGATTCCAGCGCGGGCCAAGGTTCTGGCCAAGCTGGACCCGGCGCGCCCGGCTTCGCGGGCTTTGGCGGCGGGCCGGGAAGCCCGCGGCGCGAGACAACGCTCGAAGTCGCCCCGGCCGATTTCAGCGTGTTCGAGCAGCGCCTCGTCGCGATCCAATCCGCTTTTGGCGCGGAAGACATCGATTCCCTGCGCGCCCTGGCGACGCCGGAAATGGCGTCATATTTTGCCGAGGAACTCGCCGGCAACGCCAAGAAAGGCCTGATCAACAGAATTTCGGACGTGACGTTTCTGCAAGGAGATCTTTCCGAGGCCTGGCGCGAGAGCCAAGGCGAATATGCAACGGTCGCCATGCGATTTTCCTTGATCGACACAATGGCCGATCGCGCCTCTGGCAAGATCGTCTCCGGCGATCCGGCGGCGCCGGAGCAGGCAACCGAGGTCTGGACCTTTGCGCGGCCCGTTGGCGGCGCCCCCGGCGACTGGAAACTGTCGGCGATCCAACAAGCCTGACGACCGCGGGCCGAAGGGCTCGATTCCGGTGACCGAACTTTCTAACGCACTTTCAGACTAACCTCTGGGGAAAGATTTATTTGCCCTCAGATTGAAACGCCGCCGCGATGAGCGACTTTGTATAGGGCTCGCGGGGACGCTCGACAATCTCGTTCGCCCGCCCCTGTTCGACGATGCGCCCGTCCTTCATCACCGCGATCTCGTCGGCCACCGCGCGGATCACGGCGAGGTCGTGACTGATAAACACATAGGTCAAACCGTGCGCCTCCTGCAAATCTTCGAGGAGGGCCAAAATGCCGGATTGGACCGCGCGATCGAGCGCCGAGGTCGGCTCGTCGAGCACCACGAGACGCGGCTTTAGGATCATCGCCCGCGCGATCGCCACCCGCTGCCGCTGCCCGCCGGACAATTCGTACGGAAAGCGGTGCCGCAGGCTAGGGTCAAGGAAGACCTCCTCTAGGGCCAAAACCGCGCGTGCGTCCCGCGCATTGCGGCTAATTGCAGGTTCATGCACGCGCAATCCTTCGGTGACGATATCGCCGACGCGCATCGCGGGCGACAGCGAGCCGAAGGGATCTTGAAACACCAGCTGCATGGAGCGCCGCAGCGGCCGCATCGCGGCCCTATCGAGTGGAGTGATGTCGCGCCCGCCGAAGCTGATTATCCCGCTTGCCGGCACGAGTTTTAGTATCGCGCGGGCAAGCGTCGATTTGCCTGAACCGGACTCTCCGACAATGCCGAGCGTGCGGCCCTGATTGAGGCACAGGCTCACTCCGTCAACTGCCTTGATTTCCCGCGCTGCGCCCAACATGCCGCCGCGCAACGAAAACCGCACGCCGATATTCTCCGCACGCAACAGTACCGGCGCGTCTGTTCGGGAATGTGCGCGGGCGTGCGGCATGGCCGCGAGCAACATGCGGGTATATTCGTGACGCGGATTCGCGGCGATCTCGGCGGCCAACCCGGCTTCGACGATTTGCCCCTCGCGCATCACATGGACGCTATCGGCGATCCGGCGGACAAGACCAAGGTCGTGGCTGATGAAGATCATCGCCATGCCAAAACTCTGTTTGAGCTTGGCGAGAAGTTCGAGGATTCTCGCGGCAACCGTCACGTCGAGAGCCGTCGTGGGTTCGTCGGCGATCAAGAGATCGGGATTGCAGGCAATCGCCATGGCAATCGCGACGCGCTGGCGCTGGCCGCCGGACAATTCATGCGGATAGGCATGGACGCGGCGTCCCGGCTCGGCGATGCCGGCGAGGTCCAGCAGCTCCTTCGCCCTTGCGTTGGCCGCGCGGCGTGAAAGGCCTGCTCTAAAGCGCAGGATCGCGCCGATCTGCGCGCCGGCCGTAAACAGGGGATCAAGCGAAGACATGGGCTCCTGGAAAACCATCGCGATACGCCGGCCAAGCAGCTCATCGAGCCGCCTTCGCGAAAGCGCGAGAAGCTCGGTGTCCTCGAATATCACCGAACCTTTCGTGACCGCTTGGCGGGGCAGGAGTTTTAGCGCGGCGAGCACGGTCTGGGTCTTGCCAGAACCGGATTCGCCGACAATCGCCGCCGTTTCGCCGCGCCGGAGCGTGAAGCTCACCCCATTGACGACAGACGCCGGGCCGTAGCTCACATGAAGATCGCGCACAAGGAGGAGCGGTTCTCCGCAAGCGTCCATCAACGGTTCCCGGCCCCCGGCGAGCCCTGCCATGCGTTGCCAAGACTCTGCAACGCGCCAAGCGTGGCGCCCAAAAATAATGCGGGAAAAATTAGGAGATGGACAGAGCCTTGGATGTTGCGAGCGCCATCGGCGACAAGCACGCCCCAGCTCGTCAGCGGCTCCTGCACGCCAAGGCCCAAAAAGGACACGAAGCTTTCGAGCAAGATCACGCGCGGAACGAGCACGGCGAGAAAGGCAACGATAGGCCCTGCGGCATTGGGAATGACATGGCGCCAAAGTATAGCCGGGGCGCTCGCGCCAAGCGCCTCGGCGGCGGCGACAAAATCCCTTTGCTTGATCGAAAGCGTCTGGCCGCGCACGATCCGCGCCATGTCGAGCCACTCGACGGCGCCGATCACGATAAAAATCAGCACGAAATGACGCCCGAACACCATGACGAGGACAATCACGAAAAAAATGAAAGGGAGCGCATAGACAATCTCGACAATGCGCATCATCAGCGCATCGATGCGTCCGCCGGCATAGCCCGCGACCGCGCCATAGGCGACGCCGATGGTCAAGGCGACAAGCGAGGCAAGCAGGCCCACGGCGAGCGAAATGCGGCCGGCGATAAGTGTCCTTGTAAAGAGATCGCGGCCGTTGGTGTCGGTCCCGAACAGAAACACCAATCGCTTCAAGGGCGCCTCGACAGCAAGGCGGCGGCCTTCGTCACTCATTTCGACAATCCGCGCGGGCCCGAAAACGTCGGAGCGTTCAAAAGCCCGCAAGGCGCGAGGATCAATTGGCCTATCGGCGCTAATCGCCAGATGCAGAACCTCGCCATTCTGGCGCGAGGCTTCGATACGCACACGCATGCGCCGCGCTATCCCCTCTAGCGCCTCGTGCGTTTCGGTAGCGTCTGGATGCGCAAATAGCGAGGGGCGAACGAGCACGTAATCGCGATAAACCTGATCGTAGGGATGGCCGGAAACGAGTGGACCGATAAGGCAAAGAAGCGCGATCAGACCGAGGATGGCGAGGCTCGCCCGCGTTGGCAAATTGCGCGAGGCGCCTGTGGCGAGCCGCGGATGGGTTACCAGCAAAGGCTCGTTCATCGCGGCCTCGAGTCATAACGCACTCTTGGATCGAGCCAAGCGAGGATGAGATCGACGATGAGATTGAACAAAAGAACAGCCGCAGCGACGACGATGACCGTGCCCATGACCAGCGTGTAATCGCGGCCGAGCGCGCCATCGACGAAATACCTCCCCATCCCTGGAATCCCGAAAATGGTCTCGACCACGACCGACCCGGTGAGCACATTGGCGGCGGCGAGGCCAAGATAAGATACGACCGGCGCAAAAGCGGCGCGAAGAGCATGAATGTAAATGTGATAGAGAGGCATTCCGAAAGCCCGCAATGTGCGGATATGCGGCATGGCAAGCGCATCGCGCAGCGCCGCTTGCATCAGACGCGCGACGATGGCGATCTGCGGAAGAGCGAGCGTTATCACCGGCAAGACCTGGTTTTGCCACGCCCCATCGTTCCAGCCGCCGACCGGCAAGGCATGAAGCATCAAACCAAATCCAAGCTGCATAAGCGGAGCGACGACGAAGACGGGCAAAATGATTCCGAATATCGCCGCGCCGTCGACAACGTGCGGGCCAATTCGACCCTTGCCCGCCGCTCCAACTATTCCGAGCGCCGTGCCTGCAAAAATCGCGACGAGCATGGCCTTCGCGCCGAGCATGGCCGAAATGGGTACCGCCTTGGCAAAGAGCTCGTTGACGGTGAAATCGCGCCAGTGCAGGCTCGGACCAAGATCGCCATGAGCGAGGTTTTGCAGATAAAGCCAGAATTGCTGTACGAGAGGCAGGTCGAGCCGGTAGATGCGGCGCAGATTTTTGGCGATTTCCGGATCGAGCGCCCGCTCGGTATCGAAAGGTCCGCCGGGCGCGAGACGCATGAGGAAAAATGCAAGGGCGATGATGATAAAAAGCGCCGGAACCGCCGTGGCCACGCGAGAAAGAAAAAAACGAAGCATGGGTTATCCTCGCGGTGGATTGTGATGCCGTGAATCGCGAGCGCGTGCCGGCCATTCGTCCTCTTTCACTTTCGTGCGGCCTCACGTTTCGCGCCGCGCCATGAATCCCGCGCGGCTTTCACGGAGTTGGCTCATGGCGAAATCGAAATGAAACGGCCGGGATGATTGTCGCGCACGTTTTCCTCCCAGCCTTTGAGCTTCGGCGAGACAAGATTGCGGGACTTATACGTGAGCAGCACGAGATCGGGCTGCTCGTCGAGAAGAAGCGCCTCGGCCTCGTGCAGGATGGCGCGGCGCCTCTCGGGCGAGGCTTCCACTTGCGCTTCGTGCATCAGCCTATCGTAAGTCTGATTGCTGAAACTTGCGACATTGAGCGCCTGATTGTCGCTTTGTCCAAGAAACAAAAAATTCTGCGCGTCTGGATAATCGGCAAACCAGCCCGACCGCGCGACATCAAATGGCGGCTTTTCGTGCAGAAAAGCGTAGTAGGTGGTGGCGTCGGTCGCGAAAAGCCTCGTCTCGACACCAAGCGCTTTCCACATGTCGGCGATCGCCACCGCCGTCGCGCGATGATTTTCCGAATTGTTGAAGCGGATCTCGACCTCGAGCTTTTGCCCGCTGGGGCCGAAGCCCGCCTCGGCGAGCAACCTTTTCGCTTCGTCCTCCCGCTTGTAGGGGTCGATGTCCTTCCACGCGACGGTCGCGGGCGCGCCATAACTCTCAATTCCAGGCGGCACAAAGCTATAGCCGGGGTCCATGGTGCCGCCCCAGATGCGCTCGGCGAGAAACTCGCGGTCAATCACCATGGCGAGCGCCTGGCGCACCCTCCGGTCGTCAAACGGCTTGTGCCGGGTGTCGAAGGCATAGAAATAACTGGCGAGGTTCGGCGTGACCTTGAATGCCTCGGCCATATGGGCGCGCACGAATGCGATTTGCTCCACCGGAACGTCGTCGTAGGATTGAATTTCGCCGGCCATGAAACGGCGCAGCGCCGCCGCGCGATCCTCTAGGGAATAGAAGATTTCCGTGTCGAGCGCGACATGCGCCGCATCGTAGTAATGGGGGTTCTTGACCAGAACGAGGCGATCGTTCGGGGTGAATTCCTTCAGCATGAAAGGGCCGTTCGTCACCATATGGGCCGGCCGCACGAAATCCGATCCAAAGGCCTCGATTGATTTCCGGTGGAGCGGCTTGGCGGTCATGTGCGCGAGCTGAGAAATAAAATAAGATGCCGGCTGCTCAAGCGCGATTTCGAGCGTCGTTTCATCGATGGCGCGCGCGCCCAATGCTTCCACCGGGAGTTCGGCCTTGTTGATCCTTTCCGCGTTCTTCAGCGTATAAAGGATATTGGCATAAGGCGCGCCAGTGCTAGGCGCCATCAGGCGCCGGAACGCGAACACAAAGTCTTCCGGCACGACCTTGTCGCCGTTCGACCATTTCGCGTCGGAGCGAAGCTTAAAATCATAAACCGTGCCGCCGGGATCGACCGTCCAGCTCAAAGCAACGCCGGGAATGATTTCGCCCCGCGCATCGAGCGTGACAAGGCCCTCGAAAAGTTCGTCGAGAATATTGCTCTCGATCAAGGTCGTCGCCTTGTGCGGATCGAGCGATCCGGGATCGCCAAGCTCGCCGCGGTGCCAAATCATTTTGGCAGGCGCACTGCCGGCAAGGCCTGCGTTCGCGAGGAAGCCCGGTGCCAAGACGGCAAGACAAAAGGCCACGGCGCGCGGAAAAAGGCGGAACAAGCCGAGGAGCTGGCCGGGCCTCCCGCTCAATCGAAGCGCACCTTATGTTGCGCCACGGGGATTTGCGCGCGAATCTTTGCTACGAGATCGCGGTCGATCCGCGTCGAGACAATACCTATGCCGTCCGAAGCCTTGGCGATGACATGGCCCCAAGGATCGACGGCGAGGGAATGGCCGTAGGTCTGGCGCCTTTCCTTGCCCGCGACATGGGCGCCGGTCTGCGCCGAGGCGCAGACATATGCCTGGGTCTCGATCGCCCGGGCGCGGCAGAGAACTTCCCAATGATCCTTGCCGGTTTGCAGAGTGAAAGCCGCCGGCAAGGCGATCATTTCCGCGCCCTTGGCAGCGAGTGCCTGAAACAGATCCGGAAACCTTATGTCGTAACAGATTGAGCAGCCGACAATCATATCCTCGCAGCGGTAGGTCACGGCGGCATTGCCCGGAGCAAAAACCGCGCTTTCGTTATATTTTGTTCCGTCCGGTGCGGTGATGTCGAACATATGAATTTTGCGATAGCGCGCGATTTCGGCGCCGGTGCGATCGAACACCACGGTCGTATTGTGAACGCGCTCCCCGCTGTCTGGTTTTTCAAGTATAGAGCCGGCATGGACATAAACTTGATGTTTTTTGGCCAGAGCCTGCATCGCGGCATAGGCCGCGCCGTCCGGAAACGCTTCGGCCGCCGCCATCTTAGCCTTGCGATCGCCGCCGAGAAAATCGAAACATTCCGGCAGAGAGATCCAATCCGGCCGCTCCTCCGCGACGGCTTGGTCGACCAGCGTGGCCGCGGCGGCGATATTGGCGGGTTTGTCGCTGCTCGAGTTCATCTGGATCAGGGAGATTTTCATGGAAAGTTCCAGTATCGCGGGATTTCGCGATTATCATAATCGAGAAGGTGTTTCACATCGCGTATTTTTTCCGCCCGATTATCACTGGCGACAGGGCGAAAATTGCATCATAATCTGGCGGTGTGGCGAGGCTGCGGACGTCTAATTGCAGCGTGATTTTCAATCAGATATGAGGAGGTATCCATGCACCCAACACTTTTCGATGCGAGTATGGGAGGCTGTCCCTGCTGTTTTATTGTCCCGCCCCACATGTTGCAGCGTCTGGCGACGAGCGGCGACCCCAGTCTCGCCGAAACGGCCGGCCGTACCCTGCAGCTCACTCAAAGCCTAGTGGCTTTCCGCGCCCAGCTCAGCACGGGGGCGCCTTCGCCGACGGCAGCGAAGCGCGAGGGCCGCCGCCGCCAGGTCTTCGATTGCAAGGGCACAAACGACCTGCCGGGCGATTTTGTCCGCTCGGAGACCGATACCACGCCTAGCCGGGACAAGGCCGCGAACGAAGCGTTCGATAATGCCGGTACCACCTGGGACTTCTACAATCAGATATTTGGACGCGAGTCCGTGGACAATCATGGGAAAACGCTGGTCTCGTCGGTCCATTACGGCCAGAAATACGACAATGCGTTTTGGAGCGGTCAGCAGATGGTTTATGGCGATGGCGACGGCGTGATTTTCCAGCGGTTCACTGCCGCCCTGGACGTCATCGCTCATGAACTGACCCATGGCGTCACCCAATTTACGGCGCAGCTCGCCTATCAGGATCAATCCGGCGCGTTGAACGAGTCGATGTCCGATGTTTTCGGCTCGATGGTGAAGCAATGGGCGCTGGGGCAGACCGTCGACCAGGCCGATTGGCTGATCGGTGCCGCGATCATGGCACCTGGGTTTAGAGGGAGGGCGCTCCGCGATATGGCCAACCCCGGCACCGCCTACGACGATCCGAGGCTCGGCAAGGACCCACAGCCCGGCCATATGAAGGATTATGTCCAGACGGAAGCCGACAATGGCGGCGTTCATACCAATTCCGGAATCCCCAGCCGGGCCTTTGTCCTCGCGGCGAAAGCGATCGGCGGACACTCCTGGGAAAAACCTGGAAAAATTTGGTATGTCACCTTGACCGAGCGGCTGACCGGCAACGCCGATTTCGCGAAATGCGCGGCCGAAACGGTGTCGGTCGCGCGCGATCTCTTTCCGGAAGATTCCTCCATCGCCGGAAAGGTCGCGAAAGCGTGGGCCGATGTCGGCGTGCTGGAGGAAGCTCCATCTACCGCGCTCTTGGCCAATATAGCAGGCGCCTATGTGATCGCGCCCCGCGTGCGGGAGGTTGCCGTCGTGCCCAAGCCTGTGGTCAAAAAGAAAAAGCCGTCTTCGCGGTCAACCGCCGCCAAGGCGTCAAAAGACCCCCGCAAGAAGAAAATCAAGAGCGGCCGGTCTCGCGGGCGATGAAAATCATTGTCGAACGCTCGGGCGGTTTTGCCGGAATCATCCGGCGTGGGGAGCGGGATTTGTCCGCGCTATCGCCCGAGCTGCAAGCAGCCTTGCACAAGTTGTTGGAGGCGGGCGCGCCGGCGGCCTCGGCGCAGATCGGGGCGGACCGGTTCACCTACAAAATCGAGGTGCAGGACGAGCACGGAACCAGGAGCTTGACCCTCCCCGAGACATTGATTCCGGCGGGCCTTGCGGGCATCGCGACGGAGCCATGATCGCGCAGGTGCCGTTAAGTACAATAATTCAGTATGGCGACTTTGAAATATTTCTATCTAGCTATTCTTGTATTTCCTTGTATTCGCTTCGTGCTATCGATACACGGATAGTTAACAATAATGTTATGCCTGTACCAATAAAGTGCGCCATGAGCAAGTTAAAATTCGCCATGAGCGTGATTATGTCAATGGCTCTAATTATCTGCGTGGGGTCCATAATCATCGTGCCAGGCGGTACTGATATAGTCTTCGCTATTAGTAATGATATGCTCACGGCAACACCGGTAAGGGATATAAATACTCCCAAAAGACCGGTGAGCACGCCTGTGCCAAGTAACCAAAAGGCGGCCTTGTTTTCTTGATTAAAATAAGAATCCGGTCTCGAAACGACTTTTCGGGCGGCCCGCGTGTAACAGAAGGCCAACACGACGGCAAAACACGAAAGCAAAAACCCGTAGCTTGCCAAATAAAGGGCATCGCCAAACCATTCCGAGCCAGGGTTGTATGCACGCCCTGTCGTGGCAAATGCCAATAATAGCGCGGAAATGTAGGCAAGAACGAGCTGCAGCCAAAAGCCGATCCATCCGAAGAGACGTAGTTTTTTCGCTAACCCTTGCGCTATTTTAGACGCAATTCGGGATTTCGCTTCCCCGCGGGCAACCTGACGCGACTCTTGCGGCCCAGATGGCGCCATTCGGGCCGCAATGCCAGGGTGCTTGAATATATTCAGGCCAACGATAGCGACATGCACAACAATCAATCCGGCTAATACAAAAAGCGACGACTCTATGTACCGTTCCAAAAAACCCGGCTAACATTACGTCAACCACACCCCAGGCGGGCAGAGGGGTGCCCCAGAATCGGATGGGCGTCCCGCTGAAAACAGTCCCGAGATATCCGCTGATAAGCATCAAACTGAAAGAAGCATATATTAGCAGGTATAAGGTGTAGGCTAATAGCTTTTTCCATTTTAAAAAAACATTAGGAGAGGATGGCGGCTTGAATACGATCCACAATGCGATTTGAATGGAAAGCAAAATTGCGATCGTGACACCCAACGATATATGTAGATCTAAAAGAAAGCTCCGCGCTAGTGGTGGCGGCGGCATATATTGAATATACCAACCTAATCCGAGCAAAACAAAGCTCATCAGAACCAAAACCCAATGGATCATGATGTAGACGAAACTGTATAGGGCTACGTTTGAGGGCATGGCAATAATTCGTAGTCATCAGGAACCGGAATTGGCCGCAAAGATCAGGCTGCACATCGAGCCGGGAAAATCGCCGCACCGGGACGAACTTGGCCGCTTGCGTCGTAAACAGCTAAACTCTGCTCCACCGACCGCGCCAAAAATAAGGCCCGTGGACGAAGCCGGACTATTTGGGAGAACGTCGATTAAGACCCGGGGCGAATCGGTCCGGGCCGCGATACTCGGCGCAAGGTGAGATTGATCCGTCCGCCGCCCGGCAGCAGCGAGGAGGAGCCGGCAAAAATCTTGTCGACGCCGTGGAACGTCAACCGGGCGGCGGCGCCTATCACGACAATATCGCCGGAGCACAGTTCGAGCTTTTTTGCCGGGTCGCCACGGTGCAAACCGCCATACAGGAAGCAGCAACTATCGCCAAGCGAGATCGAGACAACCGACGCGGCAAGCTCCGCTTCGTCGCGGTCCTGGTGCAGGCCCATCCGCGCGGAATGATCGTAGAAATTAACGAGACAGGCCTCCGGCGGATGCGGATAGGAGGCCAACGCGCGCCAGATGTTCAGTACCGACAAAGGGATGGCAGGCCAAGCCTTCCCGGTACACGGATGCCTCGCCTGATACCGATAGCCTCCATCTTGGTCGGATACCCATCCGAGGCTGCCGCAATTCGTCATCTTGACAGAGAACGCTTTACCAGAGCGCGGCATGCGCGGCACAAACCAGGGCGCTCGCAGGACAACTTCCGCGATCTCCCCGGCAAGCGCTCGTTGCGCCGAGTCATCGAGATAGCGCCGGAAGAGGGTGAGCCCCGGCGCCAAACAAACCGGCGCCGCGACTGATTCGACCAAATCCGTCATGAAAATACCCCTGCCTAGGGCCTTGATGAGAAACGTCATAACGCATTTATGGATTGAGTGTCTCTTTGGTCTCAACCGTCGAATCGGGCTTCAGCCGGTAGACCAGCGGAACCGCGGTGGCGAGCTCCAATTCAGGGATTGTTTCCGGTGTCAGCCCGTCGAGGACCATGACGAGGGCGCGCAGCGAATTGCCATGTCCCGCGACGATCGCACGTTGCCCACCGAGCACCGCGGGTAGAATTTTCTGGCAATAATAGCGGAGAACCCTGGCTACCGTATCCCTCAAGCTTTCCCCGCCCGGAGGCCGCACATCGTAGGAACGCCGCCACAGGTCCACCTGCTCGTCGCCCCATCGCCTGATTGCATCGTCTTTATTGAGGCCGCAAAGCACGCCATAATCGCGCTCGTTGAGGGCTCGATCGCGCTCGGTCTTAAGATCCGGCGTGCCGAGCTCCGCGAGAACCAGCTGCAACGTATGCCGCGCGCGGACAAGATTGGACGTGAAGGCGCGATCGAAGGAAAGACCGTGCGCCTTGAGGCTTTTCCCGGCCGCGCGTGCCTCCGCCACGCCCTTGCCGGTGAGATCTGGGTCTTCCCAACCCGTGAAAAGATTCCTTAGGTTCCAATCGCTCTGGCCGTGGCGCACAAGCACGAGAATGCGATCCATGTCTCACCCTTGCCGGATGTTTGCGTCTGGCAACGCTTGTCCCCACTGTCGGTGAAGGATCGAGTCGTGGTTCAAGGCAGCATGAGCAGCATAACCGAAGCGGCCGTGCGGAAGAAAGCCTCTACCCGCTCGTGCCGCGCGGCGGGCGCGCGAGGTATACCCCGATTCATCGATGAACCGGGCGAAATTTCTTGCTGTTTCCGATTGGGCGGATTCGGCGCTCCCGCATGATCATGATTCAGTATTCAGTCTGGCCGCCTCGGCGAGGACGATCGCAAGGCGCTGACCTCGCGCGATGGTTCGGCCGCCTCGCCAGGGTGACGCGGCGCGCGCATGCGCGGTGGCTTTGGACAAGGGATGGAGCTGGCTGCGGGTCGCCCCTGCGGTTTTGCGCGCGCGTTCTTCGCGCCAACCCTTGCTAGCATCGCGCCAAGCTGGGGCGACAATGGCGCGCCCGACCAGGGCGCCGGATTAAGCCGCGCATGCGCTTGCCCAATGAACATCCCGCCCGATTGCCCTCAGGTGCGCCGATCGCGCGGCCATCGGGCCTCATGCAAAGGACATGTCACGGCCAACAAATGCCACGCCACATGCGGACAATTCGCGGATGCGGCGCAGGCTTTCTTGCGTGGTAAAGTTCGCATGCGTTGGAACCACTTGCGCGGCGCCGGAGCCGATCACTTTCGCGGCCTTTCGCCGCAAGGATTTTCCGATTCTAACGCAAACGGGGCATAGCCTGAAACCACGGCCGGACATATCTTGGGCTGCCGACAGACGACAACGTCCGTCGTTGACTTTGTGATGTGTAACGATCTATGATTATGATCAAGTCTCAGTTTTGGATATAAGGCACAATTTCCGTAATTTGGCAAGGTAGTCTGGCAAGGAGAGATTATGTTGACAATGACAGCTAATTGGAACCGCTTTGGGCGCAGCCGCAGTCGTCTAGCGCGAACAATGTTATCAAGTGTTGTTGCCGCGGTTGGCGTCATGCCGCTGACCGCCACGGCGCAGGCTCAGATGGCAGCGCCGCAGACCAGCTCCGAGCGAGGCACCGGAACCGCCGCCGCGCCGTTCGTGCGGCGACTGGACACCACCCCGCAAATGACTAGGGGGGAACAGCACCCGCAGACCCATGCTCCTCTCAAGGGCATCGACCCTGCCACTTTTGCCCTGAGAAAGGCGCGGGCCTCCCAAAGCCCCGCCAAACCAAAGGTGGCGTTGCCGCCGCCGGCTAGGCAGCAATCCCGTGAGACGCCGGGCGCTGCCCTCATTTTCAACAGCACGAGTGAAACCGGCTGCGGCAACGTCACCCCAGCCGATCAGGCGATCGCGGTGGGCGACACCCCTGTCGGCCTCCTTCAGGCGATCAACGTCTGCCTTAATGTGTTCACCAAGAGCGGGGCCCAGCAAGCCGGCTTTCCAAAGAGCCTCACGTCGTTCGTCGGCCTGCCGCCAAGCACGCCCACCACCGACCCTCGCGCGATCTACGACTGGATCAACCATCGCTATATCGTGTCGTTCATCCAGTTCGATCCGAACCAAGTCAGCGCCAGCTCCTATTGGATCGCGGTCAGCACGGGCGACAACCCCGCCGGCGGCTATTGCTTTTACAACCTCCCGGTGCAATCCGTCGCCCCCAGCGGCGGCGTGTTCCCGCTGCCGGATTTTCCGCGGCTAGGACAGGACCGTCAGGCGATTTACCTCGCGTCGAACATCTTTATTCCAAGCTACAAGTGGGAGGAAATTCTGGTCCTGCCCAAGGCGCAGATGTACGCGTGCCAGAGTATTAGTGGTTTTCCCTTCTTCTTCAATCTCACTCTCGGCGGGGTTCCGACGGATACGACGCAGCCGGCCAACGTCTTCAGCGCGGGGGATGACCCGAGATCCGAATACTTGGTTACGTCCAAGAACATTTTCTTCGGCGACCCTAAAAACGGTCTGATCGTGTGGGCGATTCACAGCCCGCTCAGCAGCCCGACGCTGACCAGCACGTTTGTCGTCACGGCCAACAATTACTCGATTCCGCCAAACGCCAGCCAGCCGGGCGGCGCCAACGACATCGACACCGGCGACAACCGCATCTCCGGCATGGTGATGTATAACGCGGGATCGATCTATGCATCACTCAACGCCGCCAACGGCGCGAATTCCGCGGTAATCCTGTACCAGATTCAGCCGTTCCTTATCGCTGGCGGAGCCGGCGACGGCCAGATCGCTTCGGCAAGGATCCTCAACGAATTCATCCATGGCGGCGCTTTCGACGCTTATTACGCCACGCAACAGCCGGACCCGGAGGGCAATGTCACCTATGCGTGGAACGTCTCCAGTTCAACGCAGTTTCCCACGCTTGCTTTCTCGTCGCGGCGCGCGGCGCAGAGCGTTGGCACGGAGCCCGACCCCGGCATTGTTGTGAGCGAGTCAGGGGGATTTTACGGTCAGGGCCGGTGGGGCGACTATACCGCCGTCGCGCCGGGCGGCCTAGCGTCTGGCGCAGGCTCGGGCTCCCTCCCGGTGATGTATTTCGCCGGGATGTTTGCCCGGAGCGATGGCACATGGGGAACGGTGATAGGGAGGAACTCCTTCAGCGCCATCAACCAACCATAGCTCGCCGGTCGAGCAAGCAGAAACCCTGGCGCGAGCGCATTGCGCCGGGGCTTTTCTTTGCCTCGTGGCCGGCTGCCAGATGGGCTGACGGTCCGCGGTCACCATCGCCCGGCGTGACTTCCCCCGCCCATGGAACTATACAATCGGCCCAAGGTCACGGCTTTGCAACAATACTCCGGTGACGCGGCCTTTTGGCGGCGATTAGGGCGCGTCAAGCGATGTCGAGAATTGGTGGCTTCGAACGCTGCCGCGATACGGCACCTACGTGAATGGCAGGCAAATGCAACCAGATGACCTATGGGTGTCGATCGTTGTGGACACCGTTGACGATCATCTCTACAAGGCTGACCTTCTCATCCGGACCTTGGATCGGCATGCGAGCATCCCCCCGGGCCAAGTCATTGTCCACTATGTCAATCGGGTTCCTGCGACATCCGTCGCGACGTTCGCTCGAATGGGCTGCAAGACAAGAAAGATCGCGCCCTTTCTCGACGGAATATATTGCAACAAGCTGCAACAACTGTCCGTTGTCGAAGAGTTCGGCCTGAGCGAACCCGCCGGGTTGCTGCTTCTGGACGTCGACATCGCGGTCACGGCCCCGCTCGTGATCCCAGACCGAGACCGCGTCGCTGGAAAGATCGTGGATGCGCCCAACCCGCCAATTCATGTCCTAACCAGAATTTTCGAAGCCGCGGCGGTTGCGCTTCCCGAGCAGGTCCAATGCGATTGGAATACCGGGATGACGTTTGCCTCGAATTTCAACGGCGGTGTCCTCTACATCCCTACCCGCCATGCGGGTGCAATCGGAAAGTCTTGGAAATACTTTGCATCGTTCTTGTTTGAAAACCCTAGCCTCTTCGAGAACGACCAGCAAATGCAGCACCACATGGACCAGGTCTCGTTCGCCTTGGCCATCGGCGCCACGGGGGCGGCATATTCTCACCTCCCCGCAAATAGCAACTTTCCTACGCACGGCAACACCATGCCGAGAACCTTCGATGCTCGCAGTCGCATTCAGATGCTCCACTATCATTGGGAGCTCGACGACTTCGGATTTCTGAGGTCGGCGTTGAAAGTTGGCGCGGTGCAGACGGCGATCTCCGTGGCCAACGAATGCGCGGTGACGTCCAGCAACATCCACTTCTATGAGCGCTTCAAAATTGGCCGAGCCAGCCGTCAAATTTGCGATGATGGCCGGCATCCGGAAGTTCCAGTCGCGCGGGAAATCCTGGATTGGCTGGAGAACGCCGAGCTAGCCCCGAAACTCGCGTTTCATGCCGGCACAACGAAAACAGGCACGACCGCGCTGCAGTATTGCCTCGAGGAAAACAAGACGAGATTGGCCCAAAGAGGAATCTACTACCCTCCCATCCCGCACGCTACGCCGTGCCCTCCGAAACATCAGTTCCTTGTCGAGCAAATGATGGCGGGCGATGCGCAAGGTCTCGGCACGTCGGTTCTCTCGGCCTTGCGCGCCATGCCCAGCAATACGAATCTCATCGTGTTCTCGACGGAGGGCCTTTTCAATCACTGGTGGGATTTTCCCGCCAAAAGCCGGTCGATGCTCCGCTTCCTCGCGTCCACCTTCAGACTGGAAGTTCTTATATGTTTTCGTGACGTGGTCGAATTTGCCGTGTCGTTCTATTGCCAGAGCGTTCGTAATCCGCCGATTCATCCATGCTATGGCCGGGATTTGTCCTTGGAAGAAATGCTGCAAGACGAGTGGTTCAGGAGACACTTGGACTATGTTGGCTTTCTGATGGAGGTTCGGCACTCGCTCGGGGACGTGACAATTCGCGCGTTCGATTATTCCGATTCGGTTATCTCTGAAATTCTCCAGTATCTCGGGGCCGGAGATCTCGAATGCGGCGGCGAGCGTCACAACGAATCGTTGCATCGTCAGGGACTAGAGATGATTCGGATTGTCAACAGGTATCACCTGGAACTGGGGATTCGAGAGGAGATGCTATGCAGGATTCGCGAGATCGAAGTCGTGTTTGGCGAGCAGTTGGAAACCTACCGGCCCAGCGCGGAAATGGCGGGATCGATCAGGAGGCTCACCGAGAAAAACCAACTCTTACTTGCGCAACTATTAAAAAATTCACAAATATGAGAACATTCAAACGGCATAGTCGAGCGAGGAACGCCTTTGTGCGGCATCGCCAAAATAGATCTCAGCCCCTTGATATTGCGTGAATGTCTTGATTTGCGGCTAGGGTCAGGACTGATTGATTGAGGTAGAAGGCGAGCGTTGCAGCGATGCAGATCGCGGAGAAGAAGGTATGGGCACAGCGATCGTAGCGGATCGCGATGCGCCGCCAATCCTTGAGCCTTGCGAATATATTCTCGATTTTATGGCGCTGCTTATGAAGCACCTTGTCATAGGGCAGCGGGATTTTCGGGCTTTTGGTGGACGGAATGCAGGGCTCGCAGCCTCGTTTGGCGAGAGCATCCCTGAACCAATCCCTATCATAACCTCGGTCGGCAAGAAGCGCATTGGCGGGTGGCAGGGCATCAAGCATCAGCCGCGGCCCCCTTGTGATCGCTCACCTGCCCCTCGCTGAGCAGGAGGACGACGGGCTTGCCCCTGCCGTCGCAGACAGCGTGGAGCTTCGAGTTCAGGCCGCCTTTCGTGCGCCCAATGCGGCCGGGGAACAGCCCCCTTTTTCAAGAGGCTCGCCGCGGTCCGGTGCGCCTTCAGATGGGTGGAATCGATCATGACGCGTTCGGGCTTTGGGCCTCCGCCGGCGCGAGCCGCGAAGATGCGGTCGAAGTCGCCGAGCCGGCTCCAGCGGATGAAGCGGTTGTAAAGCGTCTTGTGCGGGCCATAGCCGCGCGGCGCATCCTTCCATTGCAGACCTTTGCGGATCATATAAACGATGCCGCTAACAACCCGCCGGTCGCCGACTCGCGGCACGCCGTGGGACAACGGAAAATAAGGAGAAATCGGCGCCAGCTGGCGCTCGCTTAGCAAGAACAGGCGAATCATCTCAAGCCTCCTTCAACGGAGAGCTTGAGACGCTATGTCGTTAGCAGGTGACTCGTTGCACGGCATGCAACAACCAGGGTTGGCCGACGAATCGGCCAGAGCCTCATGCATGGGGAACGAGCCATGGACTATTCTACGACGACGTATGTTGCAATGGATCCGCACAAGAGCACGATCGCGGTCGCGGTCGCCGCAAGCGGTCGACGCGGCGAGGTGCGCTATATCGGAGAAATTCCGAGCCGGCCAGAATCGGTGGCGAAATTGGTCGAACGGCTCGCCGCCAAGCGCGGCAAGCTTGTGTTTTGCTATGAAGCAGGGCCTTGCGGCTATGGTCTGCATTGGCAGCTCAGCATGCTCGGACACGAATGCATTGTGGTTGCCTCCTTTCTGGTTCCGACGCGATTTGGCGATCATGTCAAGACCGATCGCCGCGATGCTGCGACCTTGGCTTCTTTGTTTCGCTCCGGCGAGCTGACGCCGGTTTGGGTTGCCGACGATGCCGATGAAGCCATGCGCGATCTGTGGCGCGCCCGTCAGGCGGCGATGGAGGCGCTCCGGCTCGCCCGCCAACAGGTGTTAAGTTTCCTTCTTCGGCACGGGCGCATTTATCCCCAAGGGACGCATTGGACGCGCAAGCATTGCTTATGGCTGACGGCGCAACGCTGCGATCATCCGGCGCGCCAAATCGCCTTCGAAGAACTCGTCCAAGCAGCCGAGGAAGCCCAAGGGCGGCGTGATCGGCTGGCCAAGCAGATGCAAGAACTCCTTCCCGCATGGTCGTTGGCCAAGGTCGTCACGGCCATTCAAGCCTTGCGTGGCGTCGCGTTCATCGTCGCCATTCCGCGCGTGGCGGAAATCGGCGCCTTTCATCGCTTCGCCAATCCTCGTCAGCTCATGGCCTATCTCGGCTTGACGCCGAGTGAACGATCGCCCGGCGCCAAGATATTGCGCGGCGCAATCACCAAAGCCGGGAACACAAAAGCAAGACGCACGCCAATCGAGGGGGCCTGGACCTATCGCCTGCCAGCACGGATCGGGATGGAAATTTTCAAACGCAACGAAAACCTGCCGCAACCGATCAAGGACATCGCCTGGAAGGCGCAGGTGCGGCTGTGCACCAGGCATCGCAGGCTCGCCAGAGCCGGAAAGCCCGCCAACGTCGTCAATGTCGCCGTAGCGCGCGAACTCGCCGCTTTCGTTCCGGCGATCGCCACCAATGAATATGTTGGGTTCGCCTGAACAAACAACGCCGCTATCGAAAGGGAGGGCCGAGCACGCATCGCCGAAATAAGCTGCGCATCGCCGGAGGCGGAGGCTGGGTCAGGCA
>JBOHJQ010000060.1:0-22874 GCA_050728655.1 Methylocella sp. | reverse complement strand
GAAAAGGTCGAAGGCATCATCTTCAACCAGGTCAAGGGCGGCTTCACCGTCGATCTCGACGGCGCCGTGGCGTTCTTGCCGCGCAGCCAAGTCGATATCCGCCCGATCCGCGACGTGACGCCTTTGATGCAGACGCCGCAGCCCTTCCAAATCCTGAAAATGGACCGCCGCCGGGGCAATATCGTCGTCTCCCGCCGCACCGTGCTCGAGGAATCCCGCGCCGAGCAACGCAATGAGATCGTCGCCAACCTCGCGGAAGGTCAGGTGATCGACGGCGTCGTGAAGAACATCACCGATTACGGCGCCTTCGTCGATCTCGGCGGCATCGACGGGCTCCTCCACGTGACCGATGTCGCCTGGCGGCGAGTCAATCATCCGACCGAGGTTTTGGCGATTGGCCAGACGGTGCGGGTGAAAATCATCAAGGTCAATCACGAAACCCACCGCATCTCGCTCGGCGTGAAGCAATTGCTCGACGATCCCTGGCAAGGCATCGAGGCGAAATATCCGGCCGGCGCGCGGTTCCAGGGACGGGTCACGAACATCACCGACTATGGTGCTTTCGTCGAGCTCGAACCGGGGATCGAAGGCCTGATCCATGTCTCGGAAATGTCTTGGACCAAGAAGAACATGCATCCGGGCAAAATCGTCGCGACGAGCCAGGAGGTCGAGGTTCAGGTGCTCGAGGTCGATCCCGTCAAGCGCCGCATCTCGCTTGGCCTCAAGCAGACGCTCGTCAATCCTTGGGAAGCCTTCGTTGCGAAATATCCGCCGGGCTCCGAGGTCGAGGGCGAGGTCAAGAACAAGACTGAATTCGGTCTCTTCCTCGGCCTCGATGGGGATGTTGACGGCATGGTCCATCTCTCCGACCTCGATTGGAACAAGCCCGGCGAACAAATCATCGAGGAATTCAAGAAAGGCGATGCTGTCAAGGCCAAGGTACTCGATGTCGATATCGAAAAGGAGCGCATCTCGCTCGGCATCAAGCAGCTCGGCCCCGATCCCTTCGCCGCGAAGCCACAAGGGGAGGCCGGCGCCAAGTCAGGCGAAGAGGCCGCCGCCGGCATCAAGAAGGGCTCGGTCGTCACTTGCGAGGTCCTCGCGGTGAAGGATGGCGGACTCGAAGTGAAGATCGTAGGGACCGATTTCACCGCCTTCATCAAACGCACCGAACTCGCGAGGGACCGGGCCGCCCAAAGATCGGAGCGCTTCGCTGTCGGCGAGAAGGTCGACGCACGGGTCACCGTATTCGACCGCCGCGCCCGCAAGGTTTCCGTCTCGATCAAGGCGCTTGAAGTCGCCGAGGAGAAGCAAGCGATCGCCCAATATGGCTCGGCCGATTCCGGCGCCTCGCTTGGCGACATTCTCGGCGCCGCGTTAAAGGCGCGCGAGGACACACCCAATAACGGAGCCAAGGGCACGACGGACGAACCGGAATAATTCTTCGAGCGAGGCCGACCGTGCTGCCGGCCCGGTGATGGATTAGGAGCAAAGTCGTGAAACGGTCCGCGATCGTAGGCTTGACGATATTCGCCGCAATCGCCGTCTCAATGGCGCCCGCCGTTGCCCTGAAACAGCCGGTCACAACCTACCATTACGATAACCAGCGCACCGGCTGGAACGGCAACGAAACAACGCTGACCCCGACAAATGTCGGACCCACATCGTTTGGGGTGGTCGCCGAGGTCGTGCTTGACGATCAAGTCGATGCGCAACCCCTTGTCGTTCCAAACCAACAGATTACCTCGGGAATTTATACCGTCGGTCCGCCGGGGATTTATCAAGTCGTTTATGTCGCCACCGAAGGCAATACGATCTACGGGATCAGAGCAGCCATTGGCGAGGTGGTGCTTAAGAGAAACCTCGGACCTCCGGTTCCCTTGCCGCTTGGTTGCACCAACAATGGTCCGAATGTCGGAATCACTGGTACACCGGTTATCGATGTGACGGCGCAGACATTATATGTCGTCGCCTACGTAAACGGTTCCCCCCCAACCTATCAACTCCATGCCCTCAACCTGAGCGACTTGACGGACAAACCTGGTTCTCCCGTTACAGTCGCCGCATCGCATACGTTGACCGATCGCTCTACCACTACCTTCGACGCCACGGTTGAACGACAGCGGGCAGCGCTGCTCGAGTCATCCGGCATTATTTACGCCGGATTTGGCGCTTTTTGCGATTTCGCCGCCGGCCAGTCGCGTGGCTGGCTTTTGGGCTGGCAGGCCGGCACTCTGGCCCCGCTCGCGGCGAACACGCTGACTGACACGCAAGCTACGGATACGGGGAACTTTTTCTTGTCGGGCATTTGGATGTCTGGCTATGGCATAGCTGCCGCCCCGATCTCCGGGAAATTGTTTTTTTCGACCGGAAACTCCGACCCCAACCAGGACACCTACGATGGCAAGACCAATATTCAAGAGAGCGTGGTGAAGGTCGGCCCGCATCTCGTAAATCTTCTCAGCATTTTCACGCCGTCGAACGAAAATTTATTGGACCGACTAGATAGCGACCTAGCGTCCGGGGGCGTGCTCATCGTGCCAATCCAGCCCGGTCCGTTGCCGTATCTGGCGGTGGCCGCCGGCAAGTTTGGAACGATGTATTTGCTCAATCGCTCCAGCTTGGGCGGTTTCACGCCCGGAGGCCCCGACAATGTTGTCGACTCAAAGTTCATCGGGCATTGCTGGTGCGGGCCGTCCTATTTCACCGGTCCGGACGGGGTCGGGCGCGTCGTCAGCAGTGGCGGCGGCGACGGCTCGAGCAGGGCCCAAATCACCGTCTGGAAGATACAAACCTCGCCCACGGTTGCGTTCGTCCAGGAAGGAACAGCGTCGTTGCCCGGCGGCGCCGGCGCGCAGGATCCTGGAACCTTTACGACGGTTTCGTCGAACGGCATCCAACCTGGAACCGCCATCATATGGGCGACCGGACGACCGACCGTTGCTAACCCTACCACCATCACTCTTTCCGCCTTCTCGGCGACGCCTACGAGTGGAATGCTCCCGTTGCTGTTTTCGTCGCCGGCTGGATCTTGGCCCAACAGCAACGGCAACGCCAATATCGTGCCGGTCGTGGCAAATGGGCACGTTTTTGTGGCGAGCAATCAACAGCTGACGATTTTCGGCCTCGGCGGGCATCCGTTCGTAGCGCGCGCGGCCGCCGCGGCAGAGCCGGCGGCGCTCAATACCCCTAAGTCCCCGCATGAAATCACCGGGGTTCTCGAACATGCCGAGGGACCGGTGCTCACGCTCCGAACGCGCGCCGGCAACATCGTGCGAGTCGATCAATCGGACGCTCGTCGTAGGGGGCAAATCGGCGTCCTGGTGCAAGGGCAAGCCTACACGGTTGAAGGAACAATTTATGATGCGACCGGCGCACTGCATGCGCAGACCGTTGCGCGAGCCAAGGCGTCACCCGCGATTTGGCCGCAGGATCGCTGAGGCTCAAAGCGCGTCGCGCCTGGCGACCGGACAATGAAGCTTGGCGCGCGGAGGACGTGTCAGGGCCTGCGCCAGACGCACCCGGTTCGTTGTCAGGGATGCTTTAAAGTGGCAGGCGGATGGTTGCGACAGCAAGTGCCGCGATGCCTTCCTCGCGCCCGGTAAACCCCAAACCCTCGGATGTCGTTGCCTTGATCGCGACACGGTCAAGCGGAATTTCCACGATTGCCGCGATGCTGGCCCGGATCGCGTCGCGGTGCGGTCCGAGCTTCGGCCTTTCGCAGACGAGGGTGGCGTCGATGTGGGCAATGACACCGCCGCGCGCGCGCGCCTTCGCGGCCGCGGCGGCAAGGAAAATCTGCGACGCCGCGCCGCGCCATTGCGGATCGCTCGGCGGAAAATGGCTGCCGATATCGCCATCCGCCAGGGCGCCAAGCAAGGCATCGGTGATCGCATGACTCAAGACATCGGCATCTGAATGTCCAGCAAGTCCGTGATCATGCGCGATTTTCACGCCACCAAGCCAGACATGGCCGCCCGGCCCGAACGCATGCACGTCGTAGCCTTGCCCGATCCGGACATCGCCCAGATTGCCCAGCAGCCTCGCCTCGGCCAACGCGAGGTCTTCGCTGGTCGTAACCTTGATGTTCGACGCGTCCCCGGCGAAGACGTGGACTCTATGCCCGGCCCACGCCGCGACGGCGGCATCGTCGCTGAGGTCCAAGGCGCCGGCCGAGGCCGCGTTTCGATGCGCGGCCAAGATCAGATCGAAACGGAACGCCTGCGGCGTCTGCACCGCTCGCAATCGCGCGTGCGGCGTGGTCGCGATGACCGATGCTTGCGTATCGATCTCCTTAACTGTATCGGTCAGCGCCACGCCGGGGATGGCAGCACCATGGGTTTTTGCGGCCGCGACAGCGCGCTGAACCAATGTGCTGCTGACAAATAAGCGTGCGGCATCATGGATCAAAACGATTGCCGGAGGAAATTGTCGCACGGAAAGCGCCTCCAGCCCCAGGCGGACGCTTGCTTGCCGCGTGTCCCCTCCAAACACCGGGCCAGCGAGGCAGCATTCTGTTTCGAAGTGGCTTGCGCTGGCGCGATAGAGATCGAGGTCATCCTTGTGAATAACGGGAAGAACCGTTGCGCCAGGAGCCGCCCGCATAAGCGCGCCTAATGTCCGCGCGAGCAGCGGCTGGCCTGCCAGGCTCTTGTATTGCTTTGGAATTCCTCCCCCGGCGCGCGAGCCTCGTCCGGCCGCGACGACGAGAATCGCCAATTCTGACGTTGCGTTCATGAATTCTCGGCTTGTACCGCTTGCGGGACCAATGACCCTCCTTCATTTCAACCATGGCGTCAATTTCTTCCCATTTGATGCCAAAATAAGCAATTTACTCGTTGCCGCGCTGCACAAGATGACTATGATATGAACATGTCTGATATTGCTAATAGTTTGGGCAGAGGCGGCGGCGCGCTCCAAATCGGCGGAATCCAGCTCGATGGGCGGGCGTTTCTCGCGCCCATGGCGGGGGTGACCGACCTCGGCATGCGTCGTCTGGCGCGCCGCTTTGGCGCCTCTCTCACAGTTTCGGAAATGGTCGCCGCCGGTTATTACGCCCGCGGCGATGCCACGAGCCGGCTGAAAGCAGAGGGCGCGGGCGTGGGCCTCCACGTCGTGCAGATCGCTGGCCGCGACCCTTATGTCATGGCCGAAGCGGCGCGCCTTGCGCAGGACTCCGGCGCCGCGATGATCGACATCAACATGGGCTGCCCGGCAAAAAGAGTCACCAGCGGCTATGCAGGATCGCATCTGATGCGCGACCTTGGTCTTGCGGTCTCCCTCATTCGCGCCACGATCGCCGCCGTGCGCATACCGGTCACGCTCAAAATGCGGCTCGGCTGGGACGGCCAATCGCTGAATGCTCCCGAGCTCGGCAGGCTGGCTGAAGCGGAGGGGATCGCCATGCTGACCGTTCACGGCCGCACCCGTTGCCAGTTCTACTCGGCTCAGGCGGACTGGACCGCGATCGGCAAGGTGAAGCAGGCGGTTGCGATTCCGGTGGCCGCGAACGGCGATTGTGCGAGCCTTGCGGACGCGGCGGCGATATTGGCGCAATCCGGCGCGGACGCGGTGATGATCGGCCGTTCCGCGATCGGGCGGCCCTGGTTCGTTGGCGATGTCGCCTATTATCTGGCGCATGGCAAAGCCCGCGCCGAACCGCCGCCGGACGAGCGCAAAACCGTGGCGCTCGAACACTACGAGACACTACTTGAAATGTTCGGTCCCGTGCAGGGCTTGCGCCATGCGCGCAAGCATCTCGCCGCTTATGCCGAGCGGGCGGGCGTCCGAGATGGCGCTGCCCTGCGCCAGCGTCTGGTCAGGCTTGAGTGCCCCAATGCAGTCCGAGCCACCCTTTGCCAATTGTTCGATTCTCCTTCGTGGACGGAGGCGGCATGAGCAAGTCTTTTGCTTCGCAAGGATCGCCGCCGGCCGGGATGACCGCCGCCGGTAACGGCGCGGCCAAACTTTTGAATGCTCTCCCGCATCCGGTGGTCGCCGTCCTGCCGGACGGTTCGATAGCCGACGCCAACGCCGCGGCCGAGGCATTTTTCGGAATGAGCCGGGCTTCCCTTTGGCAGCAGAGGCTTGCCAATCTTGTCGCGGCCGGCTCGCCGCTCCTGTCCCTCGTCGAACAGGTAAAGTCCCGTGGCGCGGCGATTAATGAATATCGAGTCGATCTCAACTTGGCAAAACCGGGAGCCGGCCGGCTTGTCGATATTTTCGTGACGCCGCTGCAGGAATCCGGCGATGGGGTCGTCATCATGTTGCAGGAGCGCTCTCTCTCCGAAAAAATCGACCGGCAGCTCACCTATCGGGGCGCCGGGCGTTCGGTCGCCGCGATGGCGTCCGTGCTCGCGCACGAAATCAAAAACCCGTTATCAGGCATTCGAGGGGCCGCGCAGCTTCTCGAAGCCGACGCGACCGAGCCCGATCGCGCCCTGACCAGGCTGATTTGCGAGGAGACCGACCGGATCGTAAAACTTGTTGACCGGATGAGCGCGTTTTCCGAAGTGCGGCCGTTCGAGCGCGAAATCATCAATATCCATGCCGTGCTCGACCACGTTAAGAAAGTGTCGCAGGCCGGATTCGCACGCCATATCCGGTTTCACGAAAACTATGATCCCTCGCTTCCTCCGGTTTTCGGCGATAAGGATCAGCTCATTCAGATCTTCCTGAATCTGATCAAGAACGCCGCCGAAGCGATTGGCGATTCGCGCAGCGACGGCTACATCGAATTAACAACCGCCTTCCGGCCCGGCGTGCGCCTGCAACTTGCCGGCGCCAAAGCCCCTATGAGCCTGCCGCTCGAATTTTGCGTGCATGACAATGGCCCCGGCATCGCACCGGAATTGTTGCCCTATCTGTACGATCCCTTCGTCACCACGAAAGCGGCCGGAACTGGCCTGGGGCTTGCTTTGGTTGCCAAGATTGTTGGCGATCACGGTGGTACCATAGAATGCGAATCCTTTCCTCGCCGCACGACGTTCCGGGTTCTCATGCCCATGTATACGCCGGCCAGGGCGTGAAACACGGCTAAGGCTAAACACCGGTTTCCACGGCCGCGGATCCCCGCCGAAGCGGGGGAAACCAGGCAAAACTTTGAAATTCGGGAAAGTATGAGCCGGTTTTCCTTCCGCAGGAAGGTGCAGGTTGATGGCCACTGGGAATATCCTCATCGCTGACGACGATGCAGCCATCCGGACTGTCCTCAGTCAGGCTTTGTCGCGCGCGGGCTACGACGTGCGGACGACCGGAAACGCGGCAACGCTATGGCGATGGGTTCAGTCGGGCGAGGGCGATCTCGTTATTACCGATGTCGTCATGCCGGATGAGAATGCCTTCGAGCTGTTGCCGAAGATAAAAAAATTGCGGCCCAATCTGCCGATCATCGTGATGAGCGCGCAGAATACATTCATGACCGCGATTAAGGCGTCCGAGCGTGGCGCCTATGATTATCTGCCGAAGCCCTTCGACTTACGGGAATTGGTTTCGATCGTCGGGCGCGCGATGAGCGAACCAAAAAATCGCCTCTGTGCCGCGCCCAACGCGGACCCGGAGGGCATGCCTCTCGTGGGGCGCTCCCCCGCCATGCAGGAAATCTACCGCGCGTTGGCGCGCCTGATGCAGACCGATCTCACGATCATGATCAGTGGCGAATCCGGTACCGGCAAGGAGCTTGTCGCGCGCGCGCTGCATGACTACGGCAAACGCAAAAAGGGCCCGTTCGTCGCCATCAACATGGCGGCAATTCCGCGCGATCTCATTGAGAGCGAATTGTTCGGTCACGAAAAGGGGGCCTTCACTGGCGCCAATCAGCGTTCCGCCGGACGCTTCGAGCAGGCCGAGGGAGGCACCCTCTTCCTCGACGAGATCGGCGACATGCCGATGGAGGCGCAGACCAGGCTTCTGCGCGTGCTGCAACAAGGCGAATATGCCACGGTTGGCGGCCGCGCCGCGATCAAAACAAACGTTCGAATCATCGCCGCGACCAATAAGGAATTGGGCGGGCTGATCCGCCAAGGCCTCTTCCGCGAGGATCTGTTTTTCCGTTTGAACGTCGTCCCTTTGCGGCTGCCGCCGCTGCGCGAGCGCGTCGAGGATATCGGCGACCTCGCGCAACATTTCTTCGTGCTCGCTGCCGCCGAAGGCTTGCCGCTCAAACGGATCGAGCCCGATGCCCTCGAGCGCCTCAAGCGCTATCGCTGGCCAGGCAATATTAGGGAACTCGAAAATCTCACCCGCCGGCTGGCCGCGCTCTATCCGCAAGAAGCCGTCACCGCTCAATTGGTGGACATGGAACTTAGCGTCGATGCGCCCGCGATCGCGCCGCATCATTCGGCGGCGCTCGACCCTGAGAACGGGCGCGCGGAGCCCGGGCTGCGCCCGACGCTTGCCGGCGCGATGGAGCGGCATCTCTCCGAGCTATTCGATGAGCACGGCGCGCGCCTGCCTCCCCCCGGCCTCTATCACCGGATCTTGCGTGAGATCGAATATCCGTTGATCTCCGCGGCGCTCGCCGCGACCCGCGGCAATCAGATCAAGGCTGCCGAGCTTTTGGGGCTGAACCGGAATACGTTGCGCAAGAAGGTGCGCGATCTCGACATCAGGTGGATGCGCTCGCCGCGCTAGGCGATATTGCCCTGGCAAGCCAATGCCATTGGCCGCTTGGAAGAGAAGGCAGGATCGCAACCATGATCTTGGATGATGCAATGATTCTGCCTCACGCGCGAATCCATTCCGGATGGAATTTTCGGGAAGGACAGGATCAAAGGGCCGGCAAAGGAACGACGATGAGGCTTGCTAGAACATTGAGTTTCGTCGTCACGGCCGCCGTTGCAACCGCGGCACGCGGCGGGGACTCCGCTCACACGGCGGCCGTCACCTTCCGATGCTCCAATCCGAAAAGTGGAACGGCGTGGGAGGTCAAGGTCGACTACGACCGCGGCACCGCCGACTCCTTTCCGGCCGAGATCACCGGCAGCCAAATCGCCTGGCACGACACATTGCGCGGGGGCTACTACTACCTGGATCGCGCCTCCGGCGCGCTGACGTTCCTGAATGCGTCGAGCACGGGCGGCTATACCACCCACAATACGTGCTTTGCCGAATGACGACATCCTGGCGATCATTGCATCGGCAAGAATTCGCCACGCCCCCCGGGGAAACGAAGCGACGCGTGGCGCTGGACGTTGAGAGGCCATTCGGCCGCAAGGAGCAGATGCGCAGCGATCCAAGGCAGCGGGGGGCGCGCGGTCATCTGGTTGCTCAAATTTTGGGCTCAATTGCTTAAATGTTAGGCAATGGGGGAGGAATGAGATTCGATTATATCCTCTGGTGCGGCGCCAAATCACCTGGGTTCGCCCTGCTTGCCCGCTCGGAGCGCTCCCGGAGCACAGGAGCGCGTCCCGATCAAGTGGAACCATTCGATCGATAAGGACTCGCTCAAAATCAAAGAGTTTGAACATCGCGGATTCGAAAAAGGCGAGCCGCCTTTTCGGGACATGCTCCAATGTACAGTGTTTCGAACTGTTGGCGCGGCTTTTGCTGGAGCGGTTGATCGCGAGTGTCTGAGCCGGACTTTTGTCAGAATCTCTGCTGCTCGCGGTCATGTTGCGCGCGAAACTGTGCGAAAATCACAAAACAAAAGCAACATGTCCCTCGAAATTCCAAAAATTCAATCGGTCGGAGACGACCTGACGGAGGAGAAACGACATGCTGCTGCCATCACCAGAGTGGCTGAATTCGGGCAATAACGCCTGGCAGCTCGCAGCTGCAACCTTTGTTGGTTTGCAGAGTATTCCAGGCCTCACCATCCTCTATGGCGGCATCGTCAAGAAGAAATGGGCGATCAATTCCGCCTTCATGTCGATGTACGCCTTTTGTTCGGTGCTGATCGTCTGGCTGCTGTGGGCCTACAACATGGGCTTCGGCGAGCAGTGGTTCCCGTTCGTGGGTAAACCCGGACCGGTGGCCTCGGCGTCATTTGAATTGGCTCCGGCGATCGTGCCGGCGGCGGCGTCCGGGATGCCTGACCTCACCTTCCCGATGTCCACGCTGGTCTTCTTCCAGTTCGTGTTCGCCGCGATCACGGTGATCATTCTGGCTGGCTCGGTGCTCGGGCGGATGAGCTTTAAGGCGTGGGTGATTTTCTGCCCGGTCTGGATGACCTTCGTCTATACGGTCGGGGCGTTCAGCCTATGGGGCGGCGGCTGGCTTGCAACCATGGGGGCCGTCGACTTTTCCGGCGGCTACGTGATCCATCTCGCCGCCGGTACATCGGGCTTCGTGGCGGCCGCGGTGATCGGCCCACGGTTGCAGGCCGACCGGGACAACTGCCCGCCGAACAATCTCCTGGTCGCGTTGGCAGGGGCCGGCATCCTGTGGCTGGGTTGGAACGGCTTCAACGGCGGCGACCCCTACTTCGCCAACGCGAATGCGGGAGCGGCCGTGCTCAACACCAACGTCTCGACCGCGACTGCGCTGTTGGTCTGGACGGTGATGGACACGATGTTCAACGGCAAGCCTTCGATCGTCGGCGCCATCAACGGCATGATCGCCGGCCTCGTCGGGATCACCCCCGCGGCCGGCTACGTGGACGGCTATGGCGCCCTCATTATCGGCGTTTGCGCCGGCATCATTCCCTGGTTGAGCGCGAACATGCTGCAGACGTCGGCGCTCATGAAAAAGGTAGACGACACGCTCAGCGTCTTCTCGACCCACGGCGTGGCAGGACTCATGGGAGGTCTCTTGACCGGCGTGCTGGCCAATCCCGACATGCTTCTCTACATCGGCACCGAGAAGGACGCGCCTGGCATCAACGCGACGGGCTGGTACTATGGCAATTTCAGCCAGTTCAAATACCAGGTGATAGCCGCGCTCTTTATCATCGCGTTCAACGCGGTCGCGACCTTCGTCATTCTCAAGGTCATCGGGATCTTCGTTCCGCTGCGGATGGACGAGAAAACGCTGCTGATCGGCGATATGGCCATACACGGGGAGGAGGCATAGGCCACAGCGGTTCCGATATTCGAGATAATATCAAGCGGCCTCATCCGGTTTGGAGGGCCAGGAGTGGACGAGTCGCCCCAGCGGCGGCTCGCGCCTGCTTTTGGCGGCATCGATTTGGCCTATGTGGTGACGGCGCGGCCGAGATTTTGTTCACGCCGCCGCCCGGACGGACTGCATCGGCGCCGCCGGTTGCAACGCCGCTGCCGCGTCAGTTGGCCAGCGCCAAGGTTGCGTTGAATCCAAATCGCCGTCGCGGCACACCCCTCGCCCCTCGGTCCTGCCATGGTTAGAGAAAGACGATGACGCAATTCCAAATAATCCATAAAATCAAAGTATTATTTCGTGTTTTTATTTCGTAGCTTAATTTTTATCGCGATCGCCTCCGCGTAATTGCGGTCCTCCCCAGCTTGACGCTGGGCGTTCATCCGGCCCCCGAAATGTCGCAATCTTGCAACAGCGTGATATTATGGCAACGCGATTCACCTTAGTCCTATCACGCACGGTGCCTGATCGTTCCATGTCTTTTTGCCGGCGACCATGGGTAATCAAAAATTATTGCGGCGGGCCTTGGCCGGAAAAGATAACCATCCCAGGTTCACGGCCCGGTTTGGTCCGGCGGCCGTTATCCTTGCCCTTTCCGTCGCGCTCGTCAGCTTTCTGATTTTTTCCGGTTACACGCCGATCGCGCCGACGGATTCCGTCGTTTTGGGGCTGTTTGCCGCCAACATCCTTGGCATCCTCCTCGTCTTTTGTTTCGTCCTCGCCGAGGCCTATGCGCTTTTCAAGGCGCGCCGCGCGGGCGTCGCCGGGGCGGAGCTGCATATAAGGATCGTCGGGCTATTCTCGATCATCGCCGCCGCGCCGGCGCTGCTGATGGCCTGGGTCGGTTCGGTGACGCTGGAACGCAGTCTCAATCCGGCCTTCATGCAAGATGGGCGCGGCTTTGTGCAAAACACAATCGACGCCGCGCGGCTGTTTCGCGAAGGTCAATGCAAGTCGCTGCTCCAGGAGGCGCGGCTCACGGCGTCCGATCTTGATCGCGGCAAGCTCATGTTTGAGGTAGACCGGCCGTTGTTTCGTGAGTTTTTCACGTCAAGGGCGCGTTTTCTTGGCTTCACCGCCGCGGCTCTTTTGAAGTCCGATGGCACGGTGGTCGAGCGGGTGGACACTGGCGCCGTGGTTGGCAATGCCGTCGTCCGTCCGGAGCCTAGCGACTTCGACGACGCAAAGAAAAACGAGCCCTTATGTCTGATCCTCGATGAAGGCCGGACGTTCGTCGCGTTGCGGACGCTGCTTTCTTTCCAGGACACGTTTTTATATGTGGCCCGGCCGGTCGATCCGTTCACGGTGGAGTTTCCGCGCCAGGCCGCCAAGCTTGTCGCGCTTTACGATGATTTCGACAATCACCGGCGCGGCATAAGGATCGCTTTCGCGACCATGTTCGTCCTGATCGCCCTCATCATGCTTTTATCTGCGACCTGGCTCGGTCTTTCCTTCGCTGACAGTCTCGTGGCGCCGATAAGGCGCTTGATCGCGGCGACCGACGAGGTCGCCTCCGGCAATCTCCACGTTCAGGTTTCGGTGCATAAGTCCGAGGGCGATCTTGCCCATCTCGGCGAAACTTTCAACAAAATGACCTCGGAACTGAGCCTGCAGCAGCACCGGCTCATCGCGGCAAGCAAGCTCATCGACGAGCGGCGGCTCTTCACCGAGGCGGTTCTCTCCGGCGTTCCGGTCGCGGTTGTCGGCATCGGACCGGACGGCGAAATCACCGTGCTCAATCCGTCCGCTGAGAAATTGCTCCCGCAAAGCGGCGAAACGGCCGCGCGGATCGCGGGTCAATCGATCGCGACCGTGCTGCCGGAACTGGAGGACATGCTGGCTGGCGCGCGTTCCAGTCAATCCCGGCTGGTCCAAGGACAAATTTCGCTTTCGCGCGGCGGCCTCGATCGTCTTTTCAACGTGAGCATCACCAGCGAGCCGAGCGAACGCGCCGATAAGAGCTATGTCGTAACGCTCGACGATATCACCGATCTCGTGACGGCGCAGCGGACCGCGGCCTGGGCCGATGTCGCCCGCCGGATCGCCCATGAAATCAAAAACCCCCTGACCCCGATCCAGCTATCCGCGGAACGGCTGAAACGCAAATATGGGCGTCTGATCGAGCAAGACCACGAAGTTTTCGATCAGTGCACCGAGACAATCATCCGGCAAGTCGACGACATCAAACGCATGGTGGATGAATTTTCGTCTTTCGCGCGGATGCCGAAACCTCGCCTCGAAAGCGGCGATCTTGGCGAATGCGTGCGCCAGGTCCTGTTCCTGATGCGGGTCGCGCATCCCGGCATTTTGTTTGAAGACCAGCTGCCGCAAGACCCGGTCCGCGTCCCATTCGACCGGCGGCTATTGGCCCAAGCTTTGACGAACATCGTTAAGAACGCAACCGAAGGGATTGCCGCGCTCCCCAGCCAGACCGGCTTCCAAGGCAAGATATCCGTGGCGGTCGCGGTTGCCGGGCGCATCGTTACCATCGACGTGATCGACAACGGCAACGGCTTTCCCAAGGAGAACCGGCAAAGGCTCCTCGAACCCTACACGACGACGCGCGCCGACGGAACGGGACTGGGCCTCCCGATCGTCGCTAAAATTCTCGCCGATCACGGCGGCGGGCTCGAATTGCGGGACGCGCCGAGCGGGCGCGGCGCCTGGGTCAGGCTGTATTTTCCTTTGGCAGACGATCCTGACAGGCATGATCGTGTCGGGGATTGGGACAAAACCATGCCGGCCGAAGCCGGTAACGGAGGGTGAAGAAATTCATGGCGAGCGATATTCTGATTGTGGACGACGAGGCGGACATCCGCGAAATAGTTTCCGGGATATTGGCGGACGAAGGCCATGGCACGCGCACCGCCAAGAATTCCGACGAGGCTTTGAACGCGATTGGCGCAAGGCGCCCGACCCTAGTGTTTCTCGATATTTGGCTACAAGGATCAAGACTCGATGGCATGCAGCTGCTGAAGATCGTCAAGGAGCAGAACCCGATGCTGCCGGTCGTCATGATTTCCGGTCACGGCAATATCGAGACGGCGGTCTCCGCGATAAAGCTCGGCGCCTATGATTTCATCGAAAAGCCGTTCAAGGCAGACCGCCTGGTGCTGGTCGCGCAACGCGCGCTCGAAGCCTCGCGATTGAAGCGCGAGGTCACCGAGTTGCGCACAAGGGCCGGCGGAGGCAACCGGATCGTCGGCAAATCCGCCGTGATCAACCAATTGCGGCACGTAATCGAGCGCGTCGGGCCGGCCAATTCGCGGGTTCTGATCACCGGCTCGCCGGGCGCGGGCAAGGAACTCGCCGCACGCGGCATTCACGACTCGTCGGCCCGCGCGGACGGCCCTTTCGTCACCATCAACTCCGCTTTGATCGCGCCGGAAACGATGGAAATGGAATTGTTTGGAACCGAAGCCAAGGAGGGAAGCTTCCGCAAGATTGGCGCGCTCGAGGAAGCCCACGGCGGCACGCTCTACCTCGACGAAATCGCCGATATGCCGAGGGAGACCCAGGGCAAGATTCTGCGGGTGCTGGTCGAGCAGAATTTTCTCCGTGTCGGCGGCGCCACCCGCGTTTATGTCGATGTCCGCATCATCTCGTCGAGCTCGCGCGATCTCGCGGCGCTGATCGCCGATGGTTCGTTCCGCGAGGATCTCTTCCATCGTCTCGCCGTCGTGCCGGTTCGCGTCCCTTCGCTTAGCGAACGCCGCGAGGATATTGCCGAGCTCATCGCTTTTTTCATGGAGCAGCTGTCGGTTACAACCGGCATGCCGCGGCGTTTGATCGCCGACGACGCGATGGCGGTTCTGCAATCGCACGATTGGCCCGGCAATATCAGGCAACTGCGCAACAACGTGGAGCGGTTGATGATCCTCGCCGCCGGCGATCCCGAGGCGGCGGTTACCGCGGATATGCTGCCCGCCGAGATCGGCGCGCTCGTTCCGTCGACGCCGAACGGCCCCGGCGGCGAAAAGCTGATGAATCTTGCCTTGCGAGAAGCGCGCGAAGTCTTCGAGAGGGAATATTTGGTCGCCCAGATCAACCGCTTCGGCGGCAACATTTCGCGGACCGCCGAATTCGTCGGCATGGAGCGCTCGGCCCTGCATCGCAAGCTAAAGTCGCTGCAAGTCGATTGAAAATAAACTGTTGATCCGGCTTGAACCGGATCTTTCTGTCCGGCGCAATTTTCCGCGGGGGATGCGGCGAATCGCATTTCGAGCCGCGCACGGCGCCCCTTGACTGACCCAAGCCGCGCTTCAAATTTTAATTGCTGGCTGGGCGCTCCACATGCCGCGAGAGCCTGACAAGAACCAGCTCAAGGCTGCGCGGGGCAACCGTGATCGCAACCGGGGCCGACGCGAGACGTGCGTTTTGTGAACCGGCTTTTCCTTCTTGCCGCTTGCTGAAATCCGCCGGGCAGGACAATCTGCGTGGCGGGGCTATTAATGCAACAGGGCCATCTTGGCTGCCAAAGGGTCCGGCTGCGATCGAATTTCGTTGCGAGGTGGCGCCAATGACAGGAAAATCACGCGAATCCGGGGAACGCCGGATAAAGCGCGAGAACAGCATGCGCTTGATCGCTTCCGTCCTGCTGCTATTGTTGTCGGCCGGAGCCGCGTTGGCTGCCGAGGCGCCCGGTACGATCGCCGAATTCGCCCTGGTCTGGCCAGGCGGGGTGTGCCATTCGACGCACGAGCTGGCCTACGCGAACAACGGCGGCGGGTTTTGGGTCACCGGCCAGAACCAGGACCATATCGCTCGGGTGAAGCTCGACGGCACCCCCGAGTACTTCGCCATGCCAAAAGGCAGCGGCCCGCACGGCATGGATTTCGACAAGGAAGGGCGGCTGTGGGTGTCGCTCGAAATGGCCGGGCTGATCGTGCGGCTTGACGACAAGGGCAACATTGCCGAGAAGGTCGATGTGGCGCTGCGCTCGCCCGGCGCCAAACAGCCGATCAATCCCTCGCCGCACGGCATCGCTTTCGGACCCGACGGCATGACAGTCTGGTTCACCGGAAAGCGGACCGGCACGATCGGCAAGGTCGACCCCGACGGCACCGTAACGCATTTTGCGCTGAAGACGATCGGCAGCGTGCCGATCTATCTGGAGGCGGGGCCCGACGGCAACATGTGGGGCACCGAGCTGGTCGGCAACAAGATCCTGCAGGTGAAGCCCGGCGGCGAGATCACCGAGTTCTCGATCCCGACGCCGAACAGCCGCCCGATCGCGATCGTGCCGGGACCCGACACGCGCTCGATGTGGTTCAGCGAGGAAGCTGGCAACAATGTCGCGCGCATCGACATGGACGGGAAGATCACGGAGTACCCGATCCCGCAGAGCGGCAAGAGCGTGATCCTGGCCGGGCTTGCCTTCGACCGCGACGGCAATCTGTGGACGCAGATGTACGCGACCCAGCCGAACTACTTCGGCGACGCTGACCATGTCATCAAAGTCGACAAGGCGATCGCGAGTGCGCCCGCGGGGGACTTGTCCGGGGTGCCGATCACCTACTACCGGACGCGGTCGCACGACACGGTGATGCATCGCATCAAGCAGGGGCCCGACGGCAATATGTGGTTCACCGAGCTGAATGCCGACAAAATCGGCCGCCTGACCACCGGCGCCATTCCCGCCAGGTAACAAAGCCGCCAAAGACGGGCGTTACTTCACGGTCGGCGGCGCAAGGGCGCCGGCGTCGGCGAGAGCTTCGAGCCCGGAAACCGTATCCCCCAGCGCATTCGGCGCGCTGCAGGCGGCGAATTTGGCTTTTGTCTATGTCGAGTAAGGATAACAGGCACCGTTGCATTAGCTGATTTTGAGCGGAAATCCCAAGCATGGAGGAAAAAGACGTCGAGCTTCTCTTGAACGACGGAAATATCATCCTTCGCGGCGAAATGAAACCCGAGACGGAGGACAAAGAACGCCAGTTCAGCGAACGTTTCTACGGCCGCTTCGAGCGGCAAATTCCGGTCGGCACGGACATTGATGAAAACAAGATCGAGGCCTCGTTCAAGAACGGCGTTCTCAAGGTCGTTCTGCCAATGACCGAGCGAGCGCAGACGAAAGCAAAACGGATCGCCATCAACAGCCCAACCAAACACTGATGCCGGTATTGTCAGGTTAATGCGCTAGAGAGCTTCCCGGTCACGCGGGTTCATGTGGCCGGGAAGCGAGCACGCAGATTCAAAAACTTGGAGCATGTCAAACTCGAAAAGGTCGAGCAGCTTTTCCGGGTGATGCTCTTATTCGGAACATCCACTAAGGGCACTTTGTTCGCGTTACGAAGGCGTGCTAGGCTACGGTGCATTGCGGGCGGACATCACCTGCGACCACATATCGAATGATTCTCCATGAGCAACCGGATACTGAGCGGCCGGTATGCGATGGCGCGGGATAAGAGATTGTTGATGCGACCGAAAGTTTATAAGAACCGACAGTGACAATTAGGAGATTGCCATGAGACGCATTTCTCTGCGCTTGTTGCCTAACCTCGCCGCCGTAGTTTCGATCGCTATTGCCCTTGCCGCACCCACCGCGGCGATGGCCGATGTGATCACTCTTCAGATCCCTGGGATTCCAGGCGATCTGACGGGCGTGCCGGGAGAAAAAAATCCCATCGAAGTGTTGGCAGTATCGAGCGCCGTACAGAACCCCGCGCCAGGACCAGGAGGAGGAGGAGGAGGAGGAGGAGCTGGCAAGGCGGTTTTTAGCGATTTTATAATTAACAAGCGCTTTGACACTTCCTCGCCTGCTCTGTTCCTTAAGTTAGTTACCGGTTCGACCTTACAAAACGCAGTGATCACTTTTTTCCAAGACAAACCGGGCGTCGGGTTGACGAAGGTTTTTACGATCACGCTAACCAAGGTATTGGTCACGAACTTTCAAACAGCCGCTAGTGAGAATAAACGCCTGGCAGGCGAAGGTCAGGAGCAAGTAAATCTTAATTTTCATACAATCCAACTAAAGGACGAGGTTAGCGGACAGCAGTCATGTTTCGATAGAACCACAAATCGGGTGTGTTAAGCGGCAAGCCGGCTACGGTCGGGCACGGCACGATCCGACAAAACGTTGCTGTCAACCTGCGCCGCGCGTCGGATTCCTGCGGTGCGTATGTCCGGCGCGGTTTGGATCGCGCAACGGGTCCGGAAGATTGCGCGGCACGTGGGGCTCGCGCTCGCCGCCCTCACACAAATGCCATGATGATCGCATCGACGGCGACGATGTCGCCTGGTTGAACATGTATTTTCGCAACCGTCACCTCGCGTTCGGCGCGCAAAACGGTTTCCATTTTCATCGCCTCGATGATGCAGAGGGTTTCGCCCGAATTCACCGCCTGGCCGGCGGCCACCTCAATCGATTTGACGAGGGCGGGCATTGGACACCGCAGCAATTTCGAGCCGCCGCCGGCTTTTTTCTCCGGCATGAGCGCGGCAAGCTCCGCCTCGCGCCGCGTGTAGATGTGCGCCTCAGCCACAAAGCCAGCGTGCGCCAAACTATAGCCATTTAGAATGCGGCGCAGTTGAACCGCGACCCTTTCGCCGTCGATCGTGCCGTTCCACACTGGCTGACCTGGGACCCAATCGGAATTGCAGACATGGGCGTGCCCGGTCTTCTCAAATCGCACAGCGAGCCCATCGTCCCTGTCTTCAAGAAACATGTCATGTCGATTTTTGCCGAGCATGACCGAACGCTCGCGCCTAGAGCGGACCGGACGCGCGGTGCGCATCTGGCCCGAGATCGCGCGCTTGCGTTCATTCATCACATGATCGGCGGCCGCCGCGACGCTCGCGAATAGGCGCGCGCGCGCTCCCTCCGGTACAAGCGGAGTAAAACCTAGCTTGTATTCCCGGGCGATGAAGCCGGTCGAGAGTTCACCCGCGCGAAAGCGCTTGTGCGCCATCACCGCGGCGAGAAAAGCAATATTGTTGCCGACACCCTCGATAACAAACGAATCGAGCGCTTGCGCCTGCGCTTTTATGGCGCCCATTCGATCGGGCGCATGGGTCACGATTTTCGCAATCAGCGGATCGTAATGGACGGAGATCTCGCTGCCTTCACGGACGCCTGAATCGATGCGCAGCGTCACCCCGTTGCGATCGCCTTGCGCCGGTGGCCGGTAGGTCTTGAGCCGCCCGGTCGAGGGTAAGAAATTCCGCGCCGGGTCTTCGGCAAGGACCCGGCTTTCGATCGCCCAGCCTTCCAGATGCACGTCGGGCTGACCGGCCGGTAATTTCTCGCCGGCGGCCGACCGGATCATCTGCTCGACGAGGTCGACGCCGGTGACAAGTTCGGTCACCGGATGCTCGACCTGCAACCGTGTGTTCATTTCGAGGAAATAGATATTCTTGTCTTCGCCAACTATAAATTCGACCGTGCCGGCCGAATCGTAATTGACCGCCCCGGCCAGCGCAATCGCCCATTCTCCCATCTTGCGGCGCATTTCCGCATCGATGCAGGGCGAGGGAGCTTCCTCGATTACCTTCTGATGGCGACGTTGGATGGAACATTCGCGTTCGCCAAGATGGATGAGGTTTCCGTGCTTGTCGCCGAGTACTTGAACTTCGATGTGGCGCGGATCGGCGATGAATTTCTCGATAAAGACCCGGCTGTCGCCGAAGGCGGATTGCGCTTCCGACCGCGCGCGGGCAAAATTTTCCGCGATCTCCTGGCGCGCGGACGCGATCCGCATCCCCCTGCCACCGCCGCCGGCCGAGGCCTTGAGCATCACCGGGTAGCCGATGGCATCGGCGATTTTCGCGGCCTGCGTTATGTCGTCGATGACGCCGGGGAATCCCGGCACGGTCACGACACCGACCGATTGCGCGAGCTTTTTCGATTCGATTTTGTCGCCTATCGCCTCGATGGCTTTCGGGTTCGGGCCGATGAAGGCGATGTCGTTTGCTCCCAATGCGCGCGCGAACGCCGCCTGCTCCGACAAAAAACCGTAGCCGGGATGCACCGCCTCCGCGCTCGTCGCCTTGCAGGCCGCGACAATGTTTTCGATGACAAGATAGCTTTCCGCCGCAGGCGGCGGACCGATCCGCACGGCTTCGTCCGCCATATCCACATGCGGCGCATCCTTGTCGGCATCGGAATAGACGGCGACCGTCGCAATTCCCATTCGCCGCGCCGTCGCAATTACCCGGCAGGCGATCTCGCCGCGGTTCGCGATGAGGATTTTTTTGAACATCCAAGGCCCCGGTATAGCCGCACATAAGTCGCGGCGCGCCACCACGGCCATGTCGCCGCCGGTGCTTGATAGGCGCGCGCGGCGGGCGCGTCCATCGCGCATACTAAGGGGGTAGGAGCTAGATAAGAAGAGCACGCGGGAAGTCGTTACGACAAATAGTACATAGTAGTATGTTTATTACTGCGTCGCATCGGTAAATTTTTTCTCGGTCGAAGCTAGGATATTAGGAACCAGCCTCTCGGAAAAGCCCGCCAAAAAACTCCAAACAACCAAAAGGGCCAATGCTTTGTTTGGCAAGACTACAGACCCCGTAATTCCAAGATTGGTAAAGTCCGGGAATACGCTACCTTCTATAAAGCCGGATCGCAGAAAGAAACATACAATGACTGCGCCGCACATTCCCGTGACACCGCGCACTAGAATGCTTGTCCAACGTCGAGCATCAGCGATTGCTCCAAAACTGCACGATCTTAACGATCTTACGGTCGTTTGAAGAAATATTAGCCGACTAAAAAAAGCGCCAAACAATCCAGATGCCATTACTGAATATCCAGGAAGCCAACCTAAGTCTATTTGTCCATGTCTTAAATTATTGTTCACAAATAAATACGCGTATGGCAGTATAAACATTACAAGGGCGACAATTCCAACGATGGCCGTGCGAATAGTTGCTTGCTTTTGAAAGGAACGAGCGAGAAATTTTGTTTGCATTGACCGATTGTATTGTTCCAAGGCATCTAACAAGAACATACGAATGCGCGTTGCGGCACCATCTTTTATTTTTCTGGGCGCCGAAGAGGCCATTGGAGGGTCCATTAGGTCTTTTTCCGCCTGGCAAAGATTCCTTTTCAAGCGATCTGCCCCCGGGATGTGCTCCGCAAGGGATTTGACGGTTATCCGCTCCAACTCGGAAAACAGGCTCTCCGGCGGTTCGACAATAGCCAAAAGGCTCTGGAGACGATAGGCGTCATTCCACAAGTCGCCCCATGCGTCGTCGGCATGCGGGAACATTCGAATTTGTATTTCGTCAAATTTGTTTTGTATTTGTTTCTGTAATTCATAACGTTTATTCTGTATTTCATAAATTAACTCGTTCTCTTCATAACTTGAATTATGTAGAGAAACATTACTGATAAGCTTAATCCGCACATCTAAACTATTGATGAAGAAGTCTAACATTATATTATTAGGATGCGGTTTGTATAATCGATGCTTAGGCGGCGTTTTGTAAAAGCGATGCTCACCATAGTCAGATGCGCCTTGGCGGGAGATTACCAAACTCATTGCTCTACTCCTATTCCAAAAAAGACGTTCCCGTGATGACTGAAACGACATTCCTAGAAGGAACCGATATTTCACGCTCAGATTGGTGCCCATTTGGCCCAGTTGGCAATGTTGAGGTCGCGCCATGCGCGAGGCCCTCTTCATCGGCTAGCATGCTTCGTATCCTGCACGACTAAATTTGAATCGGCTGTGATATGACTCACACTCCTTCACTCCACGAAACGGCCGAACGCTTCGCTGAATTGGATTAGGTGGCGGCTGCACTTCCGCGATCAGTCGCGGGATTCTCGGCGAACAGCAAGCAGAACGAACTGCATCGATTTTGCAGGCATTCCGGCGAAACTTCCCGCTCTATTCCGCCCGCACTGGCCGGGAGGGTGTCGCGAACCATTCCCTATTGAAATGATCGCCGCGTGGTTGAGGCCGAGAGCAATCGGGCTCTAGCTGTGGAGCCTCAATAGGTTGTCCTCGGAGAGGCCGAGGCGGCTGATGGGAGGCATTGATTTAAGGCTGCCGCGTGGCCGATGCCAATCGTGTTGGTGGGTTCAGTAGGGCAGGTCCTAGGCGCGCTGATCGGAGGTCTGATAGGCCTTCGCATAGCCCTCCGCTGACCATTCCAACAGGCTTCGCCTGCTGGAACCTTTGGTCAGCTTCGCCAATTGCCGCAGCGACGTTTGCATGAAACGTTCGGCCTTGCCGGTGGTTTTTGGCGTAGAGGACTTGGTTCGCAAGTGGTTGATCTTCAACCTTCGACATGCGCGCGAAGGCGAAGGATTTGTAGCATGATCCATTGTCGGCCATGACCCTGGCGACCTTCACCCCCAGACCGGAGCAATAGGCGACGGCGGCTTGCAAGAAGGCCGTGGCGCTCACTGTCTTCTCGTCGGGCATGATCCTTGTGAAAGCGATGCGCGAAGCATCGTCGATTGCGGCATGGACGAACTCCCAGCCGACGCCGCGTGCATTGCTCTGGCCTTGGCGGTCGCCGGTGATGCGGTGACCGATGCGCGCGAACCGGACACGCTTCTTGATATCGCTATGGATCAATTCGCCCGGATGCTCTCGCTCGTAGCGGCGCAGCGGCGCGGCCGGCGCGAGATCGCGCAGGCGGTTCAAGCCCATCCGTTTCAGCGCGGCCGACGGTGGCCGGCGAAACGCCGACGCTCGCGGCAATTGGCTTGCCGGACAGACGCTGGCGGCGCAATTCGCCGATCCGAGCGACAATATGCTGGGGTGTCGGCCGGTTGCGGCGGCGCGGCCGCGAGGAGCGGTCAGCCAAGCCGGCGCCGCCCTGCCCGGCATGGCGCGCCATCCATTTGCGGAGCGCGCGCGGTCACACGC
>JBOHJQ010000059.1:0-23272 GCA_050728655.1 Methylocella sp. | reverse complement strand
GCTCATGCGCCTGTTCGGCACGAAATTCGGACGCGGCGTTTTCATGGACATGACCGACATCACTGAATTCGACTGCGTGAGCATCGGCGATTACGCGGCTTTGAATGATCTGTGCGCGCTGCAAACGCATCTCTACGAGGACCGCGTCATGAAGGTCGGAAAGGTCTTCGTCGGCAGCGGCGTCACCGTCGGCGCGGGTTCGACCGTCCTTTACGACACGCGCGTTGCCGATTATGCGCGCTTGGGACCTTTGACCCTCGTGATGAAGGGCGAGCAAATTCCCGCCCATAGCGAATGGGCGGGCGCGCCCGCGGAACCCAAGGCGGCGCCGGACTCGATCATTGAAAAAGCGGCCGCCTAAAATAAGTCAGACGAGTGCGATCGCCGCGATCTGGCGGCCGTAATCGGGCTCGCCTTTATGCACCGAACGGCGGTAGGAATAGAAGTTTTCGGGCTCGGCATAGGTGTCGCGGCAAAGATCCTCGAAAGCGCCGATGCCCGCTAGCCGCAGCCGCATCGCGATGAAGCCTGGCAGATCGAACATGAAATGCCCCGCGCACCGTGAGGCCGAGAAGAAGCGTTTATAATCGCTCGACTCGGCGACGAACCGTTCGGCAAATTCGGCGCCGACCTCATAATTTTTCCGCGAGATGGTGGGGCCAAGAGCAGCCGCCGTCGAAGCGCGGTGCGCGCCGAGCGTTTCCATCGCTTCGAGAGTGGCTTCAAGCGCGCCGGCAAGCGCCCCCTTCCAGCCGGCGTGGGCGGCCGCGATCACCCGCGCCTCCCGGTCGGCGAACAGGACCATGCCGCAATCGGCGCCGGTGACGCCGAGTCCTAGGCCTCGCACGGAAGTGACCAGGGCATCGCAACGCGGGCGTTCGCCAAAGGCGTTCATCACGATCAGTGCCTTTGCCGAATGAATCTGGTAAGGCACGAGGAGACGCGCCGGATCGACGCAAAGATGCGCCGCTATCCGGCGCCGGTTTTCGGCAACCGAGCGCGGATCGTCTTGCGAGCCGACGCCGCCATTGAGCGAGGCGTAAACTCCGGTCGAGACGCCGCCCAGCCGGGTAAAAAATCCATGCGTCACGCCCGCCGCGTCGAGGAGGGGTGCTCGCAGGGCGACTGCCGTTTTTTGCGTCATGCCGCAAGGGTCTCGAAGCCGGGCGGGATACCAACTCCCGGCTGGGTCACCGCGAGCGCCTTGAAGAGCCTCGCCATGTCCGTTGCGCTGGAGCCGTGGCCTCCGCCCGCGAGACGCAGGACGGCGGAATCGATGGCGGCCAATTGGTGTGCATCGGCAGCTTGCCGCAACTTCGCGGCGCGCTCATGGATGCCGAGACGGGCGAGCCATTCGCCTTGCGGCACGGGGCCATGGGCGCGCGCCCCCACTGCAAGTGCCGCCCGCGCAAGGCCGCAAAAATCGACATGCGCCGAGAGATCCGCTTCGCCCGGATCGCGCAAAGGGTCGGCGAAACGATGCCGCTTCACCGCCTGCAAGGTTGCGCCGCGCGAAGGCGTGTCGTAGCCGTAGTCGATGACGAGGAGCGCGCCACCTTGCCCGGCGATGCGCGCCGCAAGCCGCGTCATCAAACGGGCCCCCGCATCACCGGCCTCGAACACTTGGCCAGGCTCGCCCGGCGCGCCGAGGCTGGGTTCGGCGTCCGGCTCAAGGCCGAAGCACAAACGCCCTTCGCCATCTAACCCGACGAGCCTCTCGTGCCAGCCATCCGGCCCGCGGAAGAACTGGCGCACCGGCAGGCAATCGAAAAACTCATTGGCAATGATGATCGCGGGGCCACCGGGCAGCTCCTCCACGGTTTTGTGCCACCACGCTGCAACCGGCGAATTTTTCAGCGCTACGCGCTGGCTTCGCTGCAAAAATTCGTTCATCTCGATGAGATTCAGATCGATTGCGCCAAGGAAATCCGGCGCAACACGCGCCGCGCGTAAGGTGTCCGCCATCAAACTGCCCCGCCCCGGCCCCAATTCGACGAGCAGAAGGGGTCTCGGTTCGCCCATGGCGCGCCAGACCGCGACGCACCAAAGGCCAATCAGTTCACCGAACATCTGGCTGACCTCCGGCGCAGTGATGAAATCGCCGCTCTCTCCCATCGGCATTTTGACGGCGTAGTAGCCGTGCACCGGATGGGTCAGCGCAAGGGTCATGTAGGTCGCCAGGCTCATCGGCCCGTTCTCGGCGATCATTTCGCGGATGAGACGTTCGAGCGGATTCATGCGGGCCTGTTCATGCCGCGACCGGCCGGCTGCCGGCCGGCGCGGATGATAAAAACAATGCCTGCCGCGATCAGCGGCAGCGACAAGAGCATGCCCATGGTCGCGCCGCCGAACAGAAAGCCCAGCTGCTGGTCCGGTTCGCGAAAAAATTCGCATGCGACGCGCGCCGCGCCATATCCAACCGCAAAAAGCCCCGTTACAAGACCCGGCCTGCGCAGCGCGCCCAAACGGATCGCGATGTACAGCACAAAGAAGAGGACAATCCCTTCGAGGCCTGCCTCGTAGAGCTGGCTCGGGTGGCGCGGAAACGGCCCGGCGCCGGGAAAAACCATCGCCCAAGGAACATCGGTCGGCCGGCCCCAAAGTTCCGGCTTGATGAAATTCGCGATGCGGCCGAGAAAGAGTCCGACCGGAACCGCGGCGGCGCAGACATCGGCGAGGCTCAGCACCGAAATTCTCTTGCGCGTGGCGAGGACATAAATCGCGACGGCGGTTCCGACGAGGCCGCCGTGAAACGACATACCGCCTTTCCATACAGCGAAAATCTCGGCCGGATGCGCAAGATAAAATTCGGCGTTGTAGAATAGCACATAGCCGAGCCTTCCGCCGAGAATGACCCCCATTGCCGCTGAGAGCAGAAGATCGTCAATGTCCAAGGGATCGAGGGGAGCCGCGCCACCCCAAAAAACCTTTTGCTTCACCAATGCCCGCGCATAGGCCCAGCCGAGCACGAGCCCGGCGATATAGGCCAGGGCATACCAGCGGATCGGCAAAGGTCCGATGGCGATCAGCACCGGATCGATACTCGGGTAGGCAAGAGAAATCGGCATGGCGCTCGGCAAATTGAAGGGTGCTGCGGTTGAATCTGGAACAGGAATTCCGGCCAGCGGCGGTTCGAAGCGGCCCCATTCGTGCTTCGATCATGGCAATTTGCGCCTTGAGTCAAGGCCGGGTCGGCACGTGGCCAGGGAGGCATGCGGGCTCCCTGAAATGCCGGGCTCAAATAGAAAAACTAGGACTGGGCAGCATGGAAATTTTTCGTGGCCGGCTAAGCCTGCGCGGCGCGTGATGATTTATTGCCGCCGGGCCAAGCGCGCCGCGGCGTGGCCAGCCCGAATTAAGTTGACCGGGATTCGTGTCAGGAAAAAATAGAAAGCAACAACTTTAGTATATTTTCAGTTTCCGAGGATAGCGATAATACATTGAAAGTAAAAGCAATACATTGAAAGGGAAAATGAGTTCCCGACGCAAAAAAAAGGGCGCCTCACGCGAGACGCCCTTCCACCGCTGCGCTGGGCTTGGGAGGGGAGCCGCCCAGCTTGCGACGTTACGCTGCCCTTGGCGTCGCGGCCGTCGGCCTTGCGGCCGTCGGCTTTGCGGCCTCGGTCCCAATCGGGATCTGACGCGGTTTCTGCGCCTCCGGGAGTTCGCGTGCGAGATCGACGTGAAGCAAGCCGTTTTCAAGGCTCGCGCCGTTCACATGGACGTGATCGGCGAGCTGGAAGCGGCGCTCGAACGAGCGCGCCGCAATTCCCTGATAGAGCACTTCTGGCTTCGCCGTTTCGCTCTCGCCCTCGCGTTCCCGCGAGCCACGAATGGTGAGGGTATTTTCCTTGGTTTCGATCGAGAGATCCGTTACGGCGAAACCCGCGACCGCCACCGATATCCGGTAGGCATTTTCGCCGGTACGTTCGATATTATAGGGCGGATAGCCCGGCATGGTTTCGAGCCCCGCGGCCTGATCGATCATGTTGAACAAGCGATCGAAGCCGATGGTCGAGCGATATAGGGGAGAAAGATCAAACTGACGCATCTCACTATCCTCCTTGAATGAAGCGAGAAGAGGTGTTGCACCAAAGTCGGCGACGACGCAGTGCGAGACGATTTGCTCGCAATTTTCACGCTGCGCCCACGCCACTCGCGCGTCCAGAAGCGGCCCACGCAGCGTTGATGTGGGGAGAGGGTTTGGCTTTGCAAGAGGGGCAAGCCAGGCAAAAATTCCGGTGGTAAGGTCTTTCGGCATAAGCGGCCGCCGGCAGTTAAAGTCACTTTCGGGGCGAGTCCTGGAGCAGCGAAAATTCGCGATGGAACTTTGCACGATCTTGGAAAATCCGGCGCCCCCTGGCGCCGTCGTCTCGGCTATCGCGGCGCGGGACAATTGTAACCTGCGGGCGGCGCGCTGGAGCTGCGGCGCGGCTTGCGCCGGAACGATCGCGATTTTGCCAGGACGCGCGGAATTCATCGAAAAATATTTTGAAGTCATCGGCGAATTGCTGAGCCGGAACTTCGATGTCGCGATCCTGGATTGGCGCGGGCAAGGCCTCTCCGGCCGGCTCGCGGACGATCCCGGCAAGTGCCATGTGGGCAATTTCCGGGCCTATGAACGCGATCTCGACGCCTTGGTGGAACAGATCCTCGAACCGTTCTGCCGGCCACCCTGGTTCGCGCTCGGCCATTCCATGGGCGCGTCGATCGCGCTTGCAAAGGCGCGAGGCCGCTCTCCTTTCGCGCGCATGGTCCTGACCGCGCCGATGATCGACATTCATGGGCTGCGCTTCCGGCCCGCGCTGCGGATATCCGCCAGGGCACTTGTCATGCTCGGACAGGGCCGCCGTTTCGTGCCCGGCGGCGGCCCAAAACCTTACATGTCGGCGAGCTTCGAGGGCAATGTGCTTACGTCCGATGCAAGCCGCCATGCCCGCGCGGCCGCGATCATCGAGGCTGCGCCCGAGCTTGCCATCGGCGATCCGACGGTCGGCTGGATCAATGCCGCCTTCCGCTTCATGCGGCGCTTTGAGGACGTGGCATACCCGCGCCGAATCTTGACCCCGGTTTTGATTCTTGTTGCCGGCGCCGACCGCGTCGTCGATCCCGCCGCGACGGAATATTTCGCGAGCCGCCTCAAGGCCGGCAAGTGCCTCACACTGGCGCACGCCCGTCACGAAATCCTGATGGAGCGGGATCCCTTGCGCGAGCTCTTCTGGGCTGCGTTCGACGCGTTTCTTCCGGGCGAATGCGCGGCCGGCGATGGCGCCACCATAAATCAGTCCATGACTATCTAGACATTCGCGCGGCGTATCCAGAGATGGCTCGCTCGGCGTTAATGCGGCACCAGTTAGGCAACACCTGACATTAATTGTTCAACCTAGACAAGCTCACTCACGGAGGCGACCTGCGTTCGCGCGATCAGCGAGAAATTCACGGCTCGAAATTGCTTGCTTATCAGACAGCAGCAAAGCCTTGAGGTCCTCTCCAGTGAATGGTCATGCGGTGGGGGTTGGAATGCGATATTTCGGCCATCGAAGAAAACGCCATCGCCTCAGGCCCAACTCCACAAGTTTTGCCGACTGCCAAGGCACATCGTGGGAGCCCGTCGTTAGAAATGGACTGTGTGGATCTCTGCGAACCTCGCCCGGAAAAAGAGCCACGATCTCGCGGAACGAAGCCGATCCCGATGGAAGTGAGGCTAAGCCCATGACCCGAGCGTAGAGAGCATTCATCAAACTCCGGCCATCGTTGCCCGGCATGTGCGCCGTTGGCGTCGCCCGCGGATTAATTTCGATCAAATAGGCTGTCCGATCAGACTCACTGAGAATGAAATCAAATCCACAAAGCCCCGACATTCGCATCTGACCGACCATCCGTCGTACGGCTTCATCGATTTCCGAATGGACGATATAGCGCACCACCGTTGCATGGCCCGTCGGGTGCGTGGTCCGAAGCGCCTCGACGCAGACTTGGCCGAGGACTTCGCCGCGCCAACATGCCACCGCGGCATTGGCGGGCCGCCCCGCCACGAAGGACTGAATGCTTACCCCCGGTCGGGCTCTGCGCAGAAAAGGCCCAAGCATATTTAGGTCACGATCGAGGATCGATCGCTTGGCGACGCGCAGCAGACTGGGCGGCGCCGTCAATGTGGCGAAGGCGCGGGCGGCCTCCGCGGCATCATGCGCTATGATCACGCCCTGACCGCCGGAGGTGCCATCAGCCTTGAGGACGGCAGGATAGCCATGCACTTTGAGCCAAGCATCCAGCGCGATCTGATTGAAGATTTCTTGTGTTGCCGGGATGCGGACCCGTTCAGCTCGCGCTAGCGTCATGAACCGGGCGCGAGACTCTAGGGTAGCGAAATACTCCGACTGGCCCAACGATCGGCAAATTAATTCGCGCAATGGCTCGGATGTATGTCCGTCTGAGACTGCCGCCGAATATAGTTGATGCAGCTGAAGTCTCGCTAGTTCGTCGCATGGTACAATCAGTTCTGGAGCGGCAATTGCTATTGCCCGGTCCAGTGGCAGGATCGGCGACAACGCTTCGAATGGAAAGGTTCTATTAACAAAGTCAACATCAGACAAGGGATGCCCCGAAGGGCAAACGGCTTCGACTCTGAACCCGGCTTCAACCAACGCCAAGGCGAGACGAGCAGTGGACTGCCACCGGCAGGTTGTGGTGATCAGCACCTTAGGGGGCAGGCTGGCCACTTGCGAAGAGGCCTTGATTGGCGCCGGCGCGGCGCCGCAGGGCGCGCGGCTAGCTTGTGTTGGCACCGTCGTATCGAGACAACGGTCAAGCCGTTCGGCAAGGAAGGAGAGTGCGCGGGAATCTCTTACGAGGGCAGAATGACCGGCCGAAAATGTAGAGATTTCTACGGCGGCGGCGCGGCCCTGCCAAAGTCGACTAAAGTCGCAGAAATATTCTTGGTTCTGGCTGGGTCTGAAATAGTTGAGCTTGCCGGGATAGAAATCCGGTCGATAGTCTTCCATTGCGGCTTCCCGAATGAGAATAGCCTCTTTGCGAGCGCTTGGTGGGAAATACTCCTTTACTCGAGCGTTGGCGCCAAGTCTAACCGCGAGTTGGCGCGCCAATCGGGCGGAGCGGCGCTTTAACAGCGCTATGGCGGATCGGATCGGCATCCGCGAGAGCACCTGAAGGTCCCGCGCCGCCCGCAGGATCATTGAGCGGAACCAGATCGCGAGAGGCCAATATCGCGGGGAGATCGGCGTACCAATAAGAACGAGAAGCGCGATATCCTTGCCGCCATGGTGAAGCAGCTGGGCGACGGCGAAGGCGATCAGCCCGCCGAAAGAGTACCCGACAATGTGATAGGGGCCTTTGGGTTGGATCGCCTGAATGGCCACGACAGCCTGGTTAGCCATCTGAGCCACGGTGGCGATGGGAGCGCCGTCTTGGTCAAATTCATCGACGGCAAGTCCGATGGCGGTGCGTGCGTTTTGCAAACGCCCAGCCAATTCGGCTAGCTCGTTCGGGTCGCCGCCTAAGCCCGCAATGAGGAACAGGGGGGCGGTTTGGTCGCCCGCACGAAGCTCCAGTGCAGTACATGCCGACCCACCAAGATTGTCCATCGCTTCCGGCCTGCCTAAATCGTTCACCGCGTGAGCCCGATCAGGCGCCGACTGAGACGCCGTGCGGCGAAGTCACTACCGAACACGAAGCGCATCACCGGCCCAAAGCTCATGGAGGTCGCTAGACCCAAGAAGTAGAGATCCCTAACGGAGGATTCGAAATTCGCGGAAAGCACGGGACTGTGGGCAAAGTGCCGGATACGAGTTCGAATACTATCACTGAGGAAACGAAGGCGGCGCAGATCTGTCCGATATCCCGTCGCGGCTATGACATGGTCGGCCACGATGACGTTCCTTCCTCCGTCTTTCATCGTGAACAAAAGCTCGACTCTGCCGTGTTCGGCTCGCGCATCTTCAAGCGTTTGCTCCAAGACAAGCGGCACGCGACCGACGACACGATCCTTGAGATGATACGCGGACGCCGGACCAAGGTGCTTGCGAATCGTCATGAGCCGGACTTGCGGGGGAAGGTAACGAAATAGCCCCGGGAAATCAGCAAAGAGCCGCGACTTCAAGCCCGGTCCGATCCCAGACGAGGGATGACGCAATTTCTCCCACAACTCTCGCTCGAGTTTTGGCTTTGAATAGAAGCGCACCGAGCTGGCGCGGGTCACGAGCTGTGGTTTGGCCCCTTTTTCGGTTAGAAGCGCAGCCAATTCAGCCGCCGACGCTCCGGCTCCGATCACCACCACTTCCTTGCCCTTTAGGGCTGAAACGTCCTTATGTGCGGAGCTATGGCTGACGAGCTCATGGGGTAGATTTCGAAGAGCGCCAGGTATGTGGGCGAAATGGCTGATCCCTACGGCAAGGACGACCTTTCGCGCTTCCAGCGGCTCGCCGTCATCCAACCACAGGCAAAATCCATTGCCGCTCTGATCGACGTTGACGATCGTCCGTTCATCGAGAGAGGGAACGAGTCGGCGCTGAAACTCCAGCGCGTAGTCCGTAAAAACGGAGAGCGCTACAGGCACGAACGGATGGTAGGGGATCCCGCGCTTCAGGCAATAGGCCTCCAGCGTATGGGCGCCATCGGGGTCCGATAGGCTTGACGCAAACGCGTCCGATTTAAGCAACATCCCGATTGGCATGTTGTCGCGCCATGTCCGCATTGGCGAGCCAAAAATCCGGAATTTCAGGTCCTGAGCCCTCAGGTGAGCGGCGAGAGACAGACCGAAAGGTCCCGCGCCAACAATCGCTATATCAACATTTGCTGTCATCAAAATGCCCTATTCCAAAATGTTGCCTTCCATGCGGGTCTTGCAACCGCGTTCACGATCGCGGCAAAAGACCCGCCTAGCTTAACTGTCGCAATCGGCTCTGTCTACCGCAATTGGAGCCGACGAGCGATATACTAAACGTTTGGAGAAGCCTTACTGTATTATCCAGTACATAAATTTCTAGACATTCACACACGCGGCATATCGGAGAGATGGTTTTGGGTGGAAGGCGCGGATTCTTTCCGGGTTGATTCGAAGCTGGCGAATGGACGAGCGGGCCTTGGCATTGAAGTCCTGCTTGCGCGTGACCGCGATGCGGCCAACAGGGCCGGCATTGCGATGCTTTTACCCGATCGCATCGGGCTGGGGGAATAGGGAGCGAGGTAGAACAGACCCGCGGCGATCCGTTCAGGCTTTCAACGAACGCCCGGGTTTTCGCACGATATGGGCAGGCCCGCGCCTATGCCAAGCCTCACCCCATCCTTCGAGACGGCCCTTCAGCCTGCCTCACAGCGCGGAAGCCTCGCGATGAGCTTTTCATAGAGCGGGTTGTCCGCAGAGAACACATAGTCTTGCGCCGCGACGCAGACATGGGTCGCGCCATGCGCGATCAGCCAATCGGCGAGCGGCACGGCTTTGTCCTTCGGGCAATTTAGGGTCAGGCGCCCACTGGCCGCATGGAAGCGCCGCGCGGAGAAGGACGCCTTCGCTGCGGCGAGAAGATCTTCATCCAACTTCAAGACCAAAGCCGAGACCTCGCGCGTGGTCCGCGCCTCCTCCTCTGCCGCGATGCGCGAGAGAATGATGCGGGCAGTTTCGCGGGGGCCCGGACTCCAGTCGGCGCCAACTGATGCCACGAGATTGGCCTGCGAACGCAGAATCGTGCCGTCGTCGAGAATTTTTAGCGCGTTGGCAGCAAGCGTCGCGCCGGTCGTTGTAATATCGACGATCAGTTCGGCCTTGCCCGCCGCCGGTGCGCCCTCGGTCGCGCCAAGGCTCTCGACGATGCGGTAATCGGCGACATGCCGCTCGGCGAAAAAGCGCCGGGTCAGTTGGACATATTTGGTCGCGACGCGCATCCGCTCGCCGCGCCGCGCCCGGAACGCCGCCGCGACATCCTCGAGGTCCGCCACGGTTTTCACGTCGATCCACGCGCGGGGTACGGCGACCACCACGTCGGCGTGGCCGAAACCGAGCGGCGCCAAAAGTTCGACTTTCGCTTCCGCATCGGCAATGGTTTCGCGAACGAGATCCTCGCCGGTGACGCCAAGATGCACATGGCCGGCGGCCAATTGCGTAACAATGTCGATGGCGGAAAGAAACGCGATCTCGACGTCCTCCATGCCGGCCAAACCTCCGCGATAGTCGCGCGCGCCGTGCACGAGTTCGAGACCCGCGCGGGCGAAAAAAGCCGCGGCGTTTTCCTGCAGCCGCCCTTTGGCAGGAACCGCGAGCACGAGAGGTTTTTTGGCGCCACGTAAACTCATGGCGTCCCCCGTTCTGCGCTCAGCCGGCCGATCCAGATCGCCGCGCCGACGGCGGCAATGGGTTTTGCCGCGCCAAGCGTCTGTGGAAGCTGGTCGTAGCGCCCGCCGCCAATTGCAAGCTCCGCCGCGCCCTGCTCATGCGCCTCGAACACAAAACCTGTGTAATAATCGAGATTGCCGGTGAAGCGCGCGGCAAAATGGAAATTTGCGGTATCGAGCCCTTGCGCGGCGATAAACCCAATCCGTTTGTCGAAACTGTCGAGCACGGCGGAAAGATCGAGGTTCGCACCGGCGGCAAGCGCACGCAATTGCGTGGAAGCGTTATCAGGGTCGCCCTCCACGGCCAAGAATTGTTCGATGACCGCGCGCTTTTCTGCGGAAAATCCCGAGCCCGCCTTGAGTGCGGCCTGCTCGAGGAACCGATCGGCGATCTCGCCTGGGCTGCGGCCACCCGCAGGCGCCACACCCGCGATGGAGAGAAGATCCTCGACGAGCGCGCGTGCGCCCTGCTTGTCCGCGCCTTCGAGAACGCCGAGCACGCCGGAATGATCGGTACCGTTCAAGCCTGGGCTCAGGATCACGGCGAGGGATTTGCCTTGAGAATGGCCGCGCGCGATGCGGCGGCGCCATTGGGGCGGGAGATCGAGCGCTTCGAGAAGCTTCGAAAACAGCCCCGCGTCGCCAATCCGCACAATGAGGCGCGAAGTGGCGGCCTGGAGTTGTTTGGCGGCGCCCGCCGCTGCGAGCGCCAAGGCGAGGATTTCCGCGTCCGCGGCCTCCCGGTCGGGGCGGCCAAAGCTCTCAATTCCCGCTTGCGTGAATTCGCTTGGGCGGCCTGGGCGAAACCGGAAAACAGGCCCGCAATAGGAGAAGCACGCGCGCTCCCCAGCACGCTCAGTGGCGAGATAGGCGGCCAGGACCGGAATCGTATATTCCGGACGCAGGCAATAGTCGGCGCCGGAAAGATCGCTTGTGAGATATAGCTGGCCGCGCAAATCCTCGCCGGAATCGAAGAAGATCGAAGCCGGTTGCAGGATTGGCGGCTCGCTGCGCGCGTATCCGGCGCCGGCGAGATGGGCGATGATGAGTTCGGCGCGCTGATCGGCAAAAGACAATGCTCTGCCCCAAATGCTCAAGGAAGTTCGCCTGTCTTAGCAAGGCGAGCCATGTTGCGCGACAGGTTTTGCTGGAATAGGGGCGCGCCGCCCTGCGAAGCCCCTCAACTGTGGCGCGCCAAGACTTGCTTGACTGCGTTGACCAACTGGTCTTCTGGGACGGTGGACTGCGCATTGGCGCGAAGTTCTAAATAATCCGCGCGGTCCTTGGTCGAGGCGGCGAGTTCGGCGCCGAGCACGAGATCGCGGATCGTCACTTGCGGGCCATTTTGATGGTTGCGCTCGTTCGATCCCTGGATAACGGCGCAGAGCGAACCGCGCTTGTCGGCGTATTTGAGCTGCGCGTTCATGCCCGAAGCCCCAAGATAGAGTTCGGCGCTGATATTTTCCGCGCGAAGCTTTGCGACAAAATTTTGGTTGCGGGCGAGCTGATCCTTGTCGAGGACGAGGACGACCACGGGCCCATGCTGCGTGTGCGCGGCGGCGATCGGGGATTTGATTGCTTTCAGCGCGGAATAGAGTCTTGAAACGCCGATCGAGAAACCCGTTGCCGGGACGCTTTCGCCGCGAAACCTGCCGACGAGTCCATCGTAGCGCCCTCCCCCGCCGACCGAGCCGAAACGCACCAGCTGGCCATCCTCGCCCGGAACCTCGAAGGTGAGTTCGGCCTCGAAGACGGGGCCGGTGTAATATTCAAGGCCGCGCACGACGGAGGGGTCGATTACGATGCGGAGCGATCCATAGCCAGCAGCTTCGCAGACTTCGACCAACTTATTTAATTCGTCGAAACCATCGTCACTCGCTCCCCTGAAACTCGCTCCCCATTGGCGGTGGAGATTTCTCCAATAAGTTAGCGAGCCAAAATTGTCGATAAAACGAACTCTTTTGGCCTCGTCCCGGTCGTCAGGGCCAATCGGCCGCATGTCGTCGCGCGGGCGACCCTCAGGAAATTGATCGGCGAACAGATAACCTTGAGGCGGGGGCCGTTGAAGGAAGGCGGCATAAACGAACTTAATATGCTCCTCATCGAGCCCCGCGCCCTTCGTAAAAGCGCCGCTTTCGTCCTTCCGCCCTTCCCCGAGCAGTGCCAGCACCCCCTCCTCTCCAAGTCGATCCAACTTATCGATCGCGCGCAGCACCGTTAGCCTGCGCCACGCGTTTTCTTCGCCGCCGAGGTTGATCGCCTCCATCACGCCATCGAGCACTTTGCGGCTGTTGACCTTGATGACGTAATCGCCGCGCTTGATCCCAAGTCTTTCCAGCGTATCGGCCGCCATCATGCACAACTCGGCGTCCGCCGCGATACTCGCCGAACCAACAGTATCGGCGTCGAACTGCATGAATTGGCGAAAGCGCCCCGGCCCCGGCTTCTCGTTGCGAAATACATATCCCGCGCGAAAACTGCGATAAGGTTTTGGCAATTTGTCGAAATTTTCGGCGACATAGCGGGCGAGCGGCGCGGTCAGATCATAGCGCAGCGACAGCCAGTTTTCGTCACTGCGATCTCGCTGTTGCGATAGATCGCCAGCGATGTCCTTGAACGAGAAGACCCCTTCGTTGGGGCGATCCAGATCCGGCAAGAACTTGCCGAGCGCCTCGGTGAACTCAATTAGAGGGGTCTCGACCGCCTCGAAACCGTAAAGTTCGTAAGACTCCTTGATGACGGCAAGCATTTTTTCCGTCGCCGCGATTTCGCCTGGCAAGCGGTCGGCGAAACCGCGCGGCAATTTGGCGGGGGAGGCGCGCGCGCCGTTCTTCTTGCCGTTCATAGCTTCTCACGACCTGTCATTGCCCCGATGTCTTTAGGGGCGGGAACGCCCATCGGCAAGCGCCGCACACGCAATCAAAATGGCGTGACCCTTGGCGCACGCGGAAAACCCCCTTATATTTGCGTGGCGGAGGTAGGACTCCGCCAAGTCCCAAAGGGGAGAATGACAATGTCACCCGAAGAACGCCAGTTGCTGACAGGTTTGTTCGACCGGGTCCGCGGCGCTGCCACTACGCCACGCGATCAGGAAGCCGAGGCATTGATCCAGGATGCAACCAAGGCTCAGCCTTACGCGCCCTATTTTTTGGCGCAGACCGTCCTCGTTCAGGACCAGGCGCTGCGCGCCGCCAACGATCGTCTGCAAGAGCTCGAAGGCAAGGTCAAGGCTTTTGAAAGCCAGGCGGCGGGTGGACCGCGTCCGGGCGGTTTTCTCGGCGGGCTCGGCTCGCTATTTGGGGGCTCCGGCCCCTCCCCCGCTTCCCGCGCGCCGGTGCCGCCGCCTAGCGGCCGCTGGAGCCAATCGCCGCCGCCGCCGCAGGGCGGCTGGCAACAGCCCCCGCAAGGCTACCCTGGCGCCGCGCCCGGACCATGGGGCGGCGGCGGTTCGGGAGGCGGGTTTTTGACGGGCGCGCTCGGCACTGCGGCGGGGGTCGCGGGCGGAGTGCTTCTCGCCGATTCGATTCGCGGGCTCTTCGCCGGGCACTCTCTTGGCATTGGCAGCGGATTTGGCGGCATGGGCCCAGGGCTCGGTGGAGGCCTTGGCGGCGAAACCGTCGTCAACAATTATTACGATTCAGGCGGGCAAAGCCTCAGCCAGCAGGACGCCGCCCAGGACGCCCAGCAAGACGCCTCCGACGACGCACAGCAATTCGCGCAGCAAGACGCCCAGCAAGACGCCGACCAGGACCAGGACGACATCCAGGACGCCTCGGATTACGGCTCGGACGATTTTGGCTCCGGCGACGACGGCAGCTTCGACGCCTGACGTATCGCGCTTTGGCGCGCACCACGGGCACCTCGGCATAAGCGCCGGCTCTATTGCGGCGCGTTGCGCACCCTGGCGAAACGCTATGCCGCGCGCTTGGCGCCGCGGAGCGTAGTCCTTGTAGCCCTTACAAGGCGCTCTACCGCTTCGATTTTAATTGAAACTGCAGCTTAAAATATCCGTATATTTTCTCAGCCATTGTATTTGAGGAAATACTGAAAACATAAGTCCCTTGTTTTATCAAATTAATGTCCGGTTCTATGCCTGGACCTTCGCTGTTTCCATCAGGATACGCCAGCAGCACTCTGACCGCAGGACCGCTATAGGTCCAGGAAATAGTTTCCTCTTCCGCCCTGCGAAGGCATAGCTGAAATTCGGTCTTATTGGCGAGAGTCGACCAATAACGACAAGGGCCTTTTAATTTGGACGCAGCTTAAGGACCGTGGCGCATTTGGATGCGCCGGGTTTGCACCGTTGGTTGCCATCGGAAGCACTGCCCGGGGAACCGCTGGCGAGGGTTGTTGCCAAGGCGAGCCAGGCAAAAACCATCCGCTCTACGTGACTTTGCACTAGCCACATGCCATGGTATAAATAAGTGCGTTGCTTTGACCATGCCTTCGTGCACCGCCGGGCCAGAGCAGATTGGGCCTGGGCCTAGCGTAATAAAGCTTCAGACGCCCCAAAGTCTTTTAAGTCCTTCTAGTGGCCCATTGAATTTATCTCGATCAAGAGGCATGCCTGCGACGTCGTGGGGAGGCGGGCCGAAATTGCCATCGGTGTATTGCCACATCGTCCACGTAGACCAATTTGGCGGCACAACTGGTGTAGGTCCGTATTGGGCTAACCAAAACCAGCATTGTGCCAGCACGGGATCCTTCCCGTATCCAAGCATTGCCTTGATCTGGTGTCCAGAATAGAAGCCGGGAAATTTACCTATCGCATTGTTGACATGAGTTACAAAGGCACGTGCTTCCTCGAGACTCATAGAAGGACCAGTCCGGTTAAACTCGAAATCCAATGCAAGTAAAGTTTTAGACGTATCACCTACTGTTGACAAGAAGTGTTCTGCTTGAGCTACTCCGTCGCTGCCATCGCCGAAGTGATAGGCCCCCCAGAGCAACCCGGCCGCCAGAGCCTTTGGTCTATTTGTATTGTAGGTGAAATCAACTCCAGTTTGGCCTTGGCTCACCTTCTGAATTACCCCTATAATCCCGGAGTTAGCTAGCGCAGCAAAATCGACGTCGCGATTCCAATGCGAGATGTCTACGACAACATTGATTGGTTCAGCCATCTCATCCTCCCTCGATGGTTGGCACTCGTGGCATGCCTTGGCTGTTACGGATGTTAATACGTGTCAACACAAAGTACAACCGGCCAGGGTTCGGGCAAGGATTGTAAAGGATTTCGTGGCGACGGCAATGAACGCGGCAGGCCGGCCATCCCGACACCCAAGTTCGGCAAGACGTAAAACAACCCGAGCGCCGGTCCCCGAGCGCAAGCTACCGGGATTGCGATCCTTCGATCCTCGCGCGGCCGCATCTACGCGGCGGGCGTCCCTCCTTCGCGACGTCAATCGGTTTCTTCGCTCCAGCTGCGGCCATCGCGCTCGACCAGAGCGATCGCGGCGGCGGGCCCCCAAGTGCCGGCAAGATAGGGCCGCGGCGCCTCGTCCATCTGGTTCCAGGCCTCGCGGATCGGATCGATCCAGCGCCATGCCGCCTCGACCTCGTCGCGGCGCATGAACAAGGTCGCGTTGCCGCGAATGACGTCCATCAATAGCCGCTCGTAGGCCTCCGGCGCGTGAATGCTGAATGTTTTGGCGAAGGTCATGTCGAGCGGCACATGTTGCAGCCGCATCCCTCCGGCGCCAGGCTCCTTCAGCATCAGCCAGAGCTTAATCCCTTCATCGGGTTGCAGCCTTATGGCTAGCCTCGTTTGCGAAATCTTTCCCGACTCGACTGTGAAAATCGAATGGGGAACCTCGCGAAAGGCGACGATGACCTCCGAAACCCTTTGCGGCAGGCGTTTGCCCGTGCGCAGATAAAAAGGCGTCCCCGCCCAACGCCAATTCGCGATCTCTACCTTAAGCGCCACAAAGGTCTCGGTTTTGCTGTTCTCGTCGCCGACCTCCTCGGCATAGCCTGGTACCGCGCCTCCCTCGCCGGCGCCCGCGCGATATTGTCCGCGCACGGTCAGCGCCGCGGCATTGCTGGAGTCGATCGGTACCAGCGACTTCAAAACCTTGAGTTTCTCGTCGCGGACCGCATCCGCGTCCAGAGAGGCGGGCGGTTCCATGGCGACAAGACACAACAATTGCAGCAAATGATTCTGCACCATGTCGCGCAGCGCGCCCGCGTCATCATAATAACGAGCGCGGCCCGCGACACCAATCGATTCGGCGACGGTGATCTCGACATGATCGATATGGGCTGAATTCCACAACGGCTCGAGCAGCGCATTGGCGAATCGCAGCGCCATTAGATTTTGCACCGTCTCCTTGCCGAGATAATGATCGATGCGGAAAATCCGGCTCTCCGGAAACACCGCGCCAATCGCATCGTTGATGCGCGCTGCGGAAGCGCCGTCCAAGCCGATCGGTTTCTCGACAATGATGCGCGAGGCCGGGGTGATCAGCGCATGCGCGGCGAGTCGCTTGACGATCGGCCCGAAATGATCCGGGTCCGTCGCAAGGTAGAACGCGCGCACGCGCGCGGGATCGGCGTCGAACGCATTGCCAAGGAGATCCCAGCCAGAGTCCGAGTCGAAGTCGAGACAGACATAATGGATCAATTCGAGGAAGCTCTTGATTGCTTCGTCGCCGCCGGCGGCGGTGGCGGCGAACGCCTTCAGCGCATGGGCGATTGCGACCAGATAGGCGGCGTGATCCAAGGACCGCCGCGACACGCCAATGATCCTCGTCGGCTGTGAGAGCTGCCCGTCGAGAAAACGGTGAAATAGCGCGGGAAAGAGCTTGCGGTGGGCCAGATCGCCGGTGCCGCCGAAGACGGCCAGATCGAAGGAAGGCACCTTCAGGATACGCGAAACCATCGCTTTCCTTCGCATTTCGAAGGTTTATGCGCAACATAGTCCACCGGCGATGCCGGGCATGAGGCGGACAATGCGGCCGAGCGCCAAGGCTATGGCATGAGATTGCCGTTGCCGGACACGCATCGTGAAAATTATGCAGGCGAGGTTCGCGAGCGGCTGTCGCCGCCATGGCGTCCCGAACGCCCCTGCGGTCCAGCCCCGCGCCGTCATCAAAACGACATTGGGCCGCCCGCATCTTATGACAATAGTCAGTTGTCGAATTTCGCCAGGGTTTTCCAATGGCGTCGCGGGGGGAACGGCTGCACAGCGCGCTGCTGGCGCGCGGTAACCGCAAGCAGATGTCGCTGGCGGCTGAGCTAAAGGTAGACGAAAGCGCGATCAGCCGCTGGCAGCGGAATGAAGGGCTCTCTCTCGAACACGCGGCGCGCTTGTGCGAGGCGCTCGACATATCACTTGATTGGCTGGTTTTGGGTCGCGGAGACATGGATCTCCACCGCCGGGAACTTCCCAGCGCTCACGCGACGGCGGCCGGCGCAACAGCATTTTTGCCAGCTCCGGTTCGTGACGCGATCATCAACCTTGCACTCGCCATTGGCCAGGAACTCGGCGCCCGGTCCGGTCAAGCCGAGGAATAAGCAGCCGACACTAATCCTGGGTGAATTGCGCCGCGCGCAAGTCAAGCGCCAAGAGTTGCGTGCACCGCAATTGAATTTTATTGCTGAATACCACAGGATAATCCACAATTGTCGTCTACGTTCATAGATCAGGCCGTTGCTGGTTCGCCTAAGACGCAAACGTGCAATTGCTTGGCGAAAAGCGGATGAACATGAGGACAACGACGATGTCGAATGGGCTTTCAACTAACTTATATCTTCAATATTTGTCGGCGCTTTCGAGCGCGATAAAATTGCCGGGTGATCCCCAAATCATCAGTCCTTACCAAATCTGGGATTGGGGCCTCACCCAAGGATCTTTGGCGGGGCTGACCTGGCCTCAGTATATAGCTTTAAATCAGGTGCCCATCAGTCCTGGTAGCGACAGCACTACCTGGGGCTCCGCGCCGGGCTTCGACTCGACCTACAATCTCTGGATGACTGTTGCGTTGAATCCCATTCCGGGCCAGAACGATCCACAACTTCTGCGGCTAAGGACCGACGTTAACTCTGCTACTATTGGATTAGCTACTGCAAATCAAACCGCTTTTACGAACTATAAGAATTTTGTTAGCAGCAGCAAGTCGACGGAAACCATCGCGCAGTGGCTGCAGAACGAGGGTATAGCCTATACCTCGTCCATCGCCACAGCCCAAACGACCCTGACCTATGCCACCAATGCCTTTAATGCTTATTATGCCAGCAAGAGTTCAGCAATACAAGCCGCTCTCACCAGCTATAATAATGGCTTATCAAATGTCACGAATGAGATCACCAACCAACCTACCCAGGTAGCCGGTTGGGGTACGAGTGAATTTGCCTACAATTATGTCAACACGATTACCGGGAATAATCCGGGCGGACAGGCCATTAATGGCAATGCGATGTCGTTCTCGGTCAATCAAGCTACCGATACCTATGATTATCAGCATACTTGGGCAGCAGCCGAAACAGGATTCGCGTGGGATTTCTTCTTTGGAGAGGGGGAAGGGAGTTGGTCGTCGGTATCGACAGAATCGTTCGCCAGCGAATATTCGCTCACCTTTTCGTTTGGCGATCTATCCGTCATTCAGGTGTCCCCTGGCGCCTGGTATACTCCGGGCGTGCCGGCGGTTCTGGGGAGGAATGGTCCATATAACGAGAATTACTCCGGATTTCAATCCGGCACCGACACTTATTTTTTCGGGCCGCCCAGCGGGGCCCTAGAACGCCTGACCACCGCCATGGTAGTGGGTTATCAACCCCAGGTGACGATCACTGCGGGAGACTCCTTTGCCAGCAGTTTAAAAACTTCCTGGGAGTCCGAAGGGGGTCTTGTTATTGGCCCCTTCGAGTTCGGTGCCTCAGGTGGCGGCAATTCAGAAAACGACCAGTTTTCGTCATCCGGTGCCACCGCGACGCTAACGAATAAAGGCACATGGCCATATATTGTCGCGTTCGTTTCAAATTGGGTTGTGCCTCCAAACGGAGCAAGCTTGAGTGGGCAGCGGGCTAACAAGTTGATCCGTCCTAATCGGCGCATACTGCGGCGAAACTAACCGAATTCTGGTGTCGAGCTTTACGCGAGTCGCGCGTGCGGCCCTCATGGCAAGATTCCTTGCTACGTTAAAAGAGCAAAGGCTCTTAACCCAACCAGCCAGGCGCTCCGCCGAAGCTTTTGCTTCATCGATGACGCGTGTACAAGCTTAACTCTCACAGCGAAAGTAATGCCATTCCTGGTTTCCTAGGAGACGATCATGAAACCAATAAACAAAGTTATCGTAACTAACCTCGTCATCGGCCGGAATTGGAAAACTAACGATTTAGGCGCGGCGCCTGATAATCCCAGACGATTGCCTCCTCTTTACAATGTTGAGGTCCATGCAAATACCAACAACCCGCCGCCTCAAAATTTTTTTGATACTACGGACTACCAATTCGTGGTAGGGGGGGAATACGTGGACCGAGCGGTCTTTTTATCGGAACCTTTGAGGTATAATCGCCAGCAGAGCAGCCCGAACCTATATGTTTTCTCATCCCAATAAGGCACGGGGCAGGCAGCTTGACTTCATTGCGCAAGACGGCTGAGGCAGGACGCCGCGCCTATGCCGCCGCGGCCGGCTCTCAGCGCAGCCTTGGCGGGCCTCAAGGCTTGCGAGTTTCCAGAACGCCTCGGCATGCGATTGGATTGTTTCGCGTCCCACTTTGGTTGGAGCGAGCGCCCAAGGCGCAATGCTAGCGGCAACGCACCGGTGCCGATCTCGCGCGCATTTCCGTAAGCGCCGCGCGCTTCCCCCTGCGCGGAGCTTTGGCGCAGCACCTTCGCCGCCAGCCGTCTTTCCGATGTTCACTTATTGTTCTTGCACAAGCACGGTTTCTCCGCTAAGCTCGCTTCAGAGTGGAAGGCGGAGCGTGGCATGGTCGTCAGGGTAGCAACGGTTGCGTTTGAGGGCATCGAGGCACGGCCGGTGGACGTGCAGGTGCAAATCGCCAATGGCAACGTGGTCTTCACGGTGGTCGGGCTCGGCGACAAGGCGGTCGCTGAATCGCGCGAGAGAGTCCGCGCCGCGCTGAATGCGTCGGGCCTCGCCATGCCGGCCAAGCGGATCACCGTCAATCTCGCCCCCGCCGATCTCCCCAAGGAAGGCAGTCATTACGATCTGCCGATCGCGCTTGGCATCATGGCCGCGATTGGCGCCATTCCGCCGGACCAGCTTACAAATTACACCGTTCTCGGCGAGCTCGCGCTCGATGGAACGATCACCGCGGTCGCCGGCGTGCTCCCCGCCGCGATTGCCGCGAACGCGCGTGGCCACGGCCTCATCTGCCCGCAGGCGAGCGGACCCGAGGCGGCCTGGGCGGCGCAAGACTTAGATGTGCTCGCGCCGCTGTCATTGATCCAGCTCGCCAATCATTTCAAGGGCACCCAAGTCATGGCGCGGCCGCGGCCGGCGGTGCGGGATCAGGTGGGAACGCAGCCGGACATGCGCGACATCAAGGGCCAGGAAAGCGCCAAGAGGGCGCTCGAAATCGCCGCCGCCGGGGGCCACAATCTCTTGTTGAACGGACCGCCGGGAGCGGGAAAATCGATGCTCGCCCAGCGGCTGCCCTCGATCCTGCCGCCGCTCACCCCGCGCGAGCTGCTCGAGGTTTCGCTCATCCACTCCATTGCGGGCGATCTCGCCGGCGGCGCGCTCACCGATAGGAGGCCCTTCCGCGCGCCGCATCATTCGGCCTCGATGGCGGCGCTCGTCGGCGGCGGGACGCGCGCGCGGCCTGGCGAAATTTCGCTCGCCCATCATGGTGTTTTGTTTCTCGACGAATTGCCGGAATTCCAGCCGCAGGTTTTGGACAGCCTGCGGCAACCGCTCGAAACCGGCGAAGTCGCGATCGCCCGGGCGAACCACCGCATCGTCTATCCGGCGCGGTTTCAGCTCGTTGCGGCGATGAATCCGTGCCGTTGCGGCCATGCGAGCGAGCCCGGTTTTAGCTGTAACCGGCAACCCGTTGCTCGCTGCGTCGCGCAATATCAGGCGCGCCTCTCGGGGCCCTTGCTCGACCGCATCGATCTTAACGTCGAGGTACCGGCGGTCGCCGCCGCCGATCTGATGCTGCCGCCTCCTGCCGAGGGTTCGAGGGAAACCGCGGAACGCGTCGCCGCCGCGCGAAATATCCAGGTCGCGCGCTATGCCGGGCGCGGTCTTCCGGGGATCCTCTCCAACGCCGCCGCACCCGCCAATGTCATCGAGGCGGTGGCGGAACTCGACGCTTCGAGCCTCGCCTTGGTCAGGGAAGCCTCAGACCGCCTCCATCTTTCCGCGAGGGGTTTCCACCGGGTCCTAAAACTCGCCCGGACGATCGCCGATCTCGACGGCGCCGGCAAGGTCTCGCGCCCGCATCTCGCCGAGGCGCTCACCTACCGCATCGATACCACGAGGCAGCTCGCCGCGGCGTGACCAGGCCGCGGCTCCGGCGGGCTCACAGGACAGGTCTTCGGATCGCGATTACCATCGAATTGTTATGAAATACGCCATAGCAAGATCTCTTCGGTCCAAAGTCATTTCCTCTCTGACGTACCGTCGTAGTATAGATGAAAACTATGAACATTTTGGGGCCACGGCTCGCCATACGTATTGCCCTCTAATGTTTCAATACGCCCATCCTCGACAAAAAGGAGAAATCCTGCGCCGTGCTTAAGACCGTTTATGTCCGCCGCCACATCACCAAATTGAAATGTTGCTTCATGCGAAAGTTTCGGAACATCGTCTGGCGTTGAAAAACGCGTGAAAAAGCCGACGCCAGTCAATTTTCTTTCTGTTACGCGCACAGCGCAAATTTGTTTTTGCAAAATTCGATACCTCTCAGTTTCTCCTGAGAGGAGATGTTCAAGAACCGCTTGTTCAAGAGGACTTAACGTGTCCATCGAGGAAGTTACTCGATTGGCCTTCGAGCATGAAATGATTTTATGACTTTGTCCTCATTTCTAATTTCATTCTTATCGTAATACAGGCGAATGAGTTCGAAGTGTCGAGGCCAAGGCTCTTCATAGGAATAGCCCTCGAGATCATGGAGATATCCTTTGTTGACGGTGAGGAGAAACCCTGCTCCTTCCTTCAGGCCGGTCATCGCTGCGTGAACGTCCCCGAAGCTGAACGAAGGTGCACCAGGAAGTGCCGGTATTTTGTGAGGTACTGAAAAATAGGTGAAGAATCCAGCTCCGGTCATTTTTCTCTCCGTGACAGTTGAAGCTTTATACTGCCGGAAAAGGATCTGGAATGTTTCCGAGTTACCATTCAGCAGTTTTTCGGCAACAGCGTTCTCAAGTGCTGCTTGTGTTGTCATGGAAATACCGTCCCTATCTTGATGGTGCCGTCGTTCATAACCGTTCCCCGTACTGTCAATTTATGGCCACGGACTTCGATATCAATCTCATACTTTCCTGAAATATTTTGCCTCTTTATGGCCTCTTGTATCGCATTTCTGATTGACTCAAATGCCGTCTCCTGTGACCCAAAATCGGCTATCAAGTCGTCAAGCCCACGACCGGCTTTATCGAAGACATGATGCAATTTATTCGGATCAACCTTTGCTGGCAGCTCTGTTTCCGGCGTCTCTACCGGCTTGCTTTCGGGTTCAGCGGCCTCCGGCTTCGCCGGTTTGGTTTTGGACGAGAGCAACGCGCGGGCGGCCCGGCGCGCGGCTTCGAGTGCCAGGCGGGCGATGAACTCCTTTATTCCCGCAGTATCAATGCCCGCGCCGCCGGACCATTCGCCGCTCTCGCGCCCGCTGCCCGCTGGTACGCGTGGCTGATCGGGGTTGAAATTGGCTTTCAAAAGATCGAGCGGCGCGGGATCAAAACCGTGCGCTTTCAGCAGCGCTTGAGGCGCGACCCCGGCTTCGATGAGTTCGTCCGCCACGA
>JBOHJQ010000058.1:0-23313 GCA_050728655.1 Methylocella sp. | reverse complement strand
CAAACGTAAGAAGCATCGCGGCGGATCGGGTTTTTCCGAGAAGCCGACGGTTCAATTTCTTCCGCCAAGCAATCGCATTTGCTCGCAATGGTCCGGCGGCTAAGGGTTCGCGACAACGGCCGCTACGAGGCGCACTCCCTGATGGAAGATAAATCGGATCCTGCTGGGGCTTGCCGGGTCCGTCGCCGCAAGGCCGATTAGCTACGGCGTCAGCATTGATACGGTCAAGTTCAACAAGAGAGTTAAGCCAACGACGACGGAATTGAGTTTGAATGGGCATGGTAACCTCATGACAATTTTGAGCCTGGCGAGCATGAGCCTTGCCTTTCAGGCGTAATGAGGTCTTTCCATAGCCAACAACGGGGAGATCCTGTGGTCATGTTCGGCCTCGGGCGGGGCAGGGAAGGCCGAGATTTAGCACACCGGCGACGAAGCCGCGGTACTTGTGTGGCGCCTCGGCGCGGTCTCTCCGGCAATTCCCGCGCCGTCCTGGCCTGCATAGTAAGCGCATGCGTCTTCAGTGGCCTTCCTTGTTAAAGAAGCTCGCCAGATCAATACCCAAAACGATTTCTAGGCTTATTGCGACGGAACGGAGAGGTTCACGCACGACTCTTCTTCTACCGCTCCCAGGTATAGCCAGACAGTTTAGGAAATGAGCATTAATTCGACCGGCGCCGGTGGCAGCTGCGCTCCAGTTTTTTAACAAAGCGGGGAAAGTCATCGGCTTTTTTACCTATGGCATGAGCAACGGCGGCCAAGCGGCGGCGATCGTGCGCCGGTTCAGAGGGCTTCGTCCCGCCGTTTCCGGTGGTTCGGTTAGGGTCTTGGCGATGGTGATCGTCGCCGCGCTTCTGTTACGGGTACCTCGCCCGATAACCAGCGATCCCAAGCCCGCCCATCGGAGTCTTGCAGTAACGACCCCGACGGCAACCAGCGACAGCTCCCAGGCACGCCTGCGTAGAATCGTCAAATTAGTCCTCAGCCGGACAAAGCGCAGACGCCGTCCGCTTCGGGCAAGGGGACATCAGCAGCAAATTGTGACCGCCGGTTTCCGCCGGGACGAGGTGTCCCGTCGGGACCATCTGTTCGACACCAGCTGCAACAACGCCACGTCGTCGGACGGAATCTTCCGCCACGGCTTCCGTCGCGCGCCGCTATTCGGCTTTTCCGCCAGATTCGTCCAAACACTCTAAACAAAATCCCATGCCGCCGCTTGCCTTGCAATATCTCGTGACTCGAGGCGCCGGCCCGCGGATTTGGCTGCATGCAGTCGAACTAATCATACTCCTCCGGCGACGGCGGGACCGGCAAAACGGGCACACCCTCCTCGATCAAAGAGCGCGCGTCACCAAGACTCGCTTGGCCACGGATCGGGCGCTCGGGGACGAGGCCAGTGTGAATCTTGCGCGCCTCCTCGGCGAAGCGGGTGCCGACATCGTCGGCCTCGGCAAAAATGCGGCGACGAAAAGCGTTGATCATTGCCCGAGTTTCGAGGTCGTGAGGATTGAGAAGCGCGATCTTGGCTTGCGGCTGAGCTTGCGCCCGAGGTTCGCCGCGCTCCGCCTCGCCCCGGCTCGTGATCGCGGGCGCCATGATGGCTTTCGTCACCTCCGCCGCCTGGCAAAGCGGGCAAAGGACGAGAGTGGACTTGACCTGTGCATCGAAAGCCTCGCTGCTCTGGAACCAGCTCTGGAATTCGTGGCCGCGGGCGCAAACCAAGGCGAACTTGATCATTGCAATCCGCCGGCCAGAAGCTCGTCGAGCTTGCCATCGCGGTCAAGCTCGTGCAGCGCGTCGCAGTCGCCAATAAGAATATCGTCGAAAAAGATTTGCGGAACGCTCATCCGGCCGTGCGCCCTTGCCGTCATTTCCTTGCGCGCCCGCAAGTCACCATCCACCACGATCTCGGTGAAAGCGAGGTTCTTTTTGCGCAACAAGTCCTTTGCCCGGCGGCAGTAGGGGCAGGCGGCCGTCGTATAGACGACAATTTGCGCCATCGCGTCTACCTTTCACAAAATCTTTATATGGGAGACACGGCTGAAGCCACAACCGGCGCCCATGCCTGGCGGAAGGGTCGCGGCAAGCGCCGGGTCAGCCTTACGCTGCTTTCCGCATAGCTCGGCAGATTCCGCTTCTCAAACGTCGACAATCGGAAATCCGAACATATATCTGGCGGCACGCAACGCTGCTTCGCGCGGCGGAGACAAGGCGGCGAGAGCAGCCGAGAGGAGCTAGGAAAAGAGATGAGTGCGCACACTGGAATGTCCTATCAATCGTGCTCGACGCGCCAAGCCGGTGGAGCGCATTGGCGCGGATGCGCGCCTGGGGAGCCCTGGAAGCCCGTGGAAATTCTCGCGATGGTTTTGGGCTTTATCGTGTTTTGGCCGATCGACCTCGCCGTCCTCGGCTGGAAATTTTGGCAAAGGAAATCCGGGTACCCTGGCGACATACTTTCTTTCGGGCGAGAAAAATGGGGCAACCGGACGAGCTGGGCCTCTGGCCGCTGGGGCTTTGCGGCAGATAATTGGGCTAGCTTTGCCTCTGGCTCGACCGGAAATCGCGCTTTCGACGAGTGGCGCACCACCGAGCTCGCACGGCTCGAGGAAGAGCGCAGACGGCTTGCCGCCGCCGAGCGCGAGTTCGCGGACTATATGGAAAATCTCCGCCACGCCAAGGACCGCGAGGAATTCGAGCGCTTCATGAATGAGCGGCGCGACCGGCAGGGACGCTAGGCTTGCAGCCCTCCCTGCCGCAGTGCGCGGACCTTCATCATCACGAAGAAGACGGGAACCAAAATCAGCACATTAATCGTGGAGGTGATCATGCCCCCGACAATCGGCGCGGCGATCGGTTTCAGCACGTCCGATCCCACGCCAGTCTCCCACAGGATCGGCACAAGGCTCGCCAGAACAGCCGCCACGGTCATCACTACGGGACGCAAGCGCTGGACGGCGCCTTCGATGACCGCCTGCTCGATATCGACGGGGTGCAGGGCAGACCCGGCGGCAAGCTTCCGGTCGAGCGCTTCGTGCAAATAGACGATCATCACGACTCCGGTCTCGACCGCGATTCCAAACAACGCGATGTAGCCGACCCAAACCGCGACGCTGAAATTGTAGCCAAGGTACCACTGGAGAAGAAGGCCTCCCGTTATCGCGTACAGGGTCGGAAAGATCAAAATCAGCGCCTCGGTCACGGATTGGAACACCATATACAGCAGCAGAAAGATCGTAAAAAAGACAATCGGCAGCATGATCTTCAGCCGCTCCTTGGCGCGCAGTTCGAATTCATATTCGCCGGACCACTTTAGGCTGTAGCCGACCGGCATTTGGAGCTTCTCATGGAGGAGCTTGTCGGCCCGGGAGACAAAGCCGCCGTAGTCCCGGGTGTTCAGATCCAGGTAGACATATCCGGTGAGCGCCGCATCCTCGTCCCGAATCATCGAAGGCCCCTTCGAAAACGAAATCTTGGCGAGTGCGCCAAGCGGCACCTGCGCGTTGGAAGGCGTCGCAATCACCACCCGCTCGAGCTTTTGAATGTCGTCCCGGAAATCGGGGGCATAGCGGATGGAGATGGGATAGCGTTCACGGCCCTCGATATTCTCGGCGATGTTCTCCCCGCCGATTCCGGAAGTGATCGCGCGCTGCACATCGCCCACGGTCAGTCCATAACGCGCCGCTTCCGCCCGGTTCACTTCCACGTTGACGTAGAATCCCTGCGCGACGCGCTCGGCAAAGATTGATCTCATCTCCGGCGTTGCACTGAGAACCTGTTGAACTCTCGCACCCAGTGCCTCGATGCCATCCAGGCTCGGGCCTTGAATCTTGATGCCCACCGGGGTCTTGATTCCGGTGAGTTCCATGTCGAGACGATTCTCGATCGGCATGGTCCATGTGTTGGTCAACCCGGGAAACTGGAGTTTGGCATCCATTTCCGCGACCAGCTTCTCGTAAGTCATCCCCGGGCGCCATTGGCTGTTGGGTTTGAGCGTCACCGTGGTGTCGTACATGTCGAGGGGAGCATTATCGGTCGCGCTGTCAGAGCGGCCGATGGAGCCGAACACGGTTGCCACCTCGGGGAAGGAGCGAAGAATTTGGTCCTGCTGCTGCAACAGCTGCGTCGCCTGGCCGATCGAGATTCCGGGGAGCGCGGTCGGCATGTACAGGGACGCACCCTCAAATAGCGGCGGCATGAACTGACTCCCCAGCTTGAAGGCAAGAGGAAAAGTCAAGGCCAGGAAGACGAGATTCACGAGCACGGTGATCTTTGGAAATCGCAGGCAGACTCTCAAGATGGGCAGGTAGAGCGCCTGCGTAACCCGCGAAACCGGATTGCTCGATTCCGGGCGCAGCCGGCCCCGAACGAGCAAAAGCATCAGCGACGGCACCAGAGTGATGGCAAGCAGCGAGGAAAAGCCGACGGCGAGAGTCTTGGTCCAGGCCAGGGGCCGGAACATCCGTCCTTCCTGCGCTTCGAGCAAGAAGACGGGGAGGAACGAAACGACGATAATTAAAAGCGAGAAAAAGAGCGCCGGTCCGACCTGCTTTGCCGCCTCCAGAAGGATTTGCCGTCTTTCGCGGGCTGAGACGCTGGGCGGACCGGATTTGTCGCCTGTGCCCGCGTGCTGCGCTTCGGACAGGCGCCGGTAGCCGTTTTCCACCATCACGATCGCTGCGTCCACCAGAACCCCGATGGCCAGCGCCAGCCCGCCGAGAGACATAATGTTCGAGCTGACCTGCAGATAGTACATCGGAATGAACGATGCGACCACAGCGATCGGCAGGGTCAGGATCGGAATGAGGGCCGAGCGGAAGTGAAAGAGGAAGACGATGATCACCAGGCTGACAATGATCGCTTCCTCGATCAGGTCGCGCACGAGGGTGTCGATCGACGCCTCGATTAGGCCGGATCGATCGTAACCGGAGACGATCTCCACTCCCGGCGGTAGCGATCCGGAGATTTCAGCGAGCTTTTTCTTGACGCCGGAGATCACATTCAGCGCGTTCAAGCCGTAGCGCATGACGACTATGCCGCCTACGGTTTCGCCCTCGCCGTTCCATTCGGCGACGCCGCGACGAATATCCGGCCCGAACGACACCGTTCCGAGGTCCCGGACCAGGACTGGCGTCCCATTCTTACTGGCGACAGGAACCATTTCAAGATCCGAGAGCGACCGCAGATAGCCCAAGCCCCGAACCATGTATTCGGCGCCTTGGAACTCAAGCAATCTCCCGCCGACCTCGTTTGTGCTGTCGCGGACCTTATCGATCACCGTCGAGAGGGGGATGTTATAGGCGCGGAGCTTGTCGGGATCCAACCGGACCTGGTACTGCTTAACAAAGCCGCCGATGGTCGCAACTTCCGCCACCCCCGGAACCGTCTTAAGCTGATAGCGGAGGAACCAATCCTGGAGGCTGCGCAAATCGGCGAGGCTGTAGCGCTGGTTATGATCGACGATGAGGTACTCGTACACCCAGCCCGCGCCGGTCGCGTCAGGACCGATCGTCGGGTGGACTCCGGCGGGAAGGCGTCCCCCGATCTGCTGGAGATATTCCAGCACACGCGAACGCGCCCAGTAGAGATCCGTGCCGTCCTCGAAAACAACGAACACGTAGGAATCGCCGAACATGGTCTGGGCGCGCACAGCCTTCACCCTCGGCGCGGCGAGCAGGGCGGTCACGATCGGGTAGGTAACCTGATCCTCGATGATATTCGGCGGTTCATTCCACGTCGTATGAATGATTACCTGCACGTCGGAGATGTCGGGCAGAGCATCCAGCGGAATCCGGCGCAGCGACCAGATGCCGGCCAGCACCAGGAGAAGCGTTCCGGTGAAGACGAGGAAGCGATTGCGGGCGCACAAGTCGATCCAGCGGGCGATCATTTACATGCTTCCTTCCACGGTCACGAGGTTGCGCGCCTGATCAGCAGCGCACTTCTCACGGTGGGGGCTGTCCTGCGCCCGAAGCGGGTCAGGACAGCCCCTGCTTGACATTACCGCCGCTGTTGCAGTGATTCGGCTGAAGGAAGACGGGCGGTTAATGTAACACGCTCATCCTCAGCACGCCGGATAGTAGTGGCGGATGCCCTTTACTTCTTCGGTTGGGTTGTTTGGCAAGAGGCAACCTCCCCGAGGTTCATGGGGCACTGCCATCACTGGTGGGGCTAGCGCGAAAGCAGAGCGCCCCTCATAGACTGGAGCGGGCGTCACGTAGACCGAGCGCCCTTCATACTGGGGATGGTGCCGCCTCTCGACGGCGTTCGCTGGCGCAAGCGCAGCGAGGAACACACCAACACCGAAGGCGGCCAAAGCAATCTTATACACTTCGCCTTTCCTTCTTTGACCTTCTCTTGACATAACCTTTATCCTCACATCTTGCCTCGACGAGGCATCGAAAACCATCTCCCTACGATCCGTGCGGAGGGACCAATGCGCGGCGAAAAGAACCCGCTGCGCAATGGCAACTCGTGCCGGTCGGAGCGGCCGGCACGATCGCATCGCTCGAAAGCGGCGCGAAACTCCGCTAGAAGCTGCTAGTGGGGGGATGGAGATCCGGTTCGAGAGACCGGCCGGTGAACGACTGAGGATTATCCGGATACGAAGCCCGATGCCAATCGACCGGGGTGGCGCTGCGAACGTAAGGCAGCGCAAGATTCGTCGAGATCGGGCAACAGACCGTTGCCTTCGTACAATCGCCCGCCACTGATTTGCAGTGACCGATGCATGAAGCGCTTGCGGCCAGGTTGGCCGCATCGTCCATGCCGCAAGGCCGGCTGGCGAAAGACGGCGAAACCTGCCATGCGCTCGCCGACGCCAGGACGACGAGAGCTACAAAGCTTCGCCTGAGGATGCCGGTGCTCATGGAGAAAACATAGCCAAGGTCGCCCATTCGTCAATGGCAATAACTTACAATTGATTTACAGATGATGCTTTTTGCTAAGCAGCATTCTGCCTCTGATCTCTCACGCGGTGCAAAAGCAGCGTCGCGCGCCAGACGGAGCGCACTCAACATACGCCGCCGGAATCATTGCCGTTTCAGGGAGGATCACATGCTTCCTTCCACGGTCACGGAGAATTGTTTCTGGGCGATGGTCTGGCCAGCCTTGGCTGCCAGGACGGTGACTTGCCAAGTCCCGCCCGACTGCACTTCTCCCGGTCCCTCGTAGATGCCGCCGCCCTTTTCGCTGAGCGTGGCGACGCTATGCCTGGCCGCCATGCCCATCGCGGCCATGGCGGGCATGAAGAACGTCACGGTTACCTGAGCACCTGTGATCGCCGCCCCGTCGGCGCCGGTCAGCTTGACGCGGAAATTGTTGCTTCCCTTGCCAGGAGGCGACGGAGTTGAGGAGTATTCGAGCGTTACCTGCGGGGCATTCATGGCTGCCGCCGCGCCCGCGCCGGGAGGCGGAGGCGTAAATGCCCCCATCGCCGCCTGGAGCTGGCTCTCGGAATCGAGCAGAAAATTGGCCGAGGTGGCGATGCGCTCGCCGGCTTTGAGGCCCTTCAATACGATGAAATCATCGCCGGCCCGGGCGCCGGTCTCAATATCCCGGGGCTCGAAGTATCCGTCCCCATGGTCCACAAATGCGATCTGACGCGTGCCGGACCGATACACTCCGGAAGCTGGAATCACCAACTGGCGTCCCAAGGGCACGCCGAGGTGGACATTGGCGAACATTCCGAGCGAAAGCTTCAAGTCCGGGTTGGGAATCTCCAAGCGCACTTTGGCCGTGCGCGTTGCCATATCAACCTCCGGCCAAATGAAACTTACGCGGGCCGGGAAGGTCTGTCCGGGATAGGAGTCGACAGTGATCGAGGCCGGATCTCCCACCTTCACCCGGCCAATATCGTTCTGGAAAACCTGAGCATGGACCCAGACGGTCGACAAGTCCGCCACCAAGTACAGCTTCATGCCCGGTTGAACATACATGTTCGGAAAGGCCTTCCTCTCGATGATGAAACCGGACGCCGGCGAGTCGATCTCCAGCTCGCGCCGGATTTTCCCACTCTGTTTCAACCGGGCGATTTCCCGGTCCGGGATTTGCCACTGCCTCAATCGCTCGGCTGCCGCATCGAGCAGCGATTGCCATCCGGCATGTTTCCCCGGACCCGGGCTTTGCGCCAGGAGCTCCTTGGCCACCAAGTAGTCCTGCTCCGCCGTCACCAGCTCCGGGCTGTAGATGGTGAGCAACGGCTGGCCCTGCCGCACCACTTTGTACATTGCGTCGGCGTATACCTTCTGGATCCAGCCCGCGAAGCGGACTTCTACGTCGGCAAGCCGCGTTTCGTCCGCCTCGACGTTTCCGACGGTGCGGATTTCATCGTCGACAAGCCGAAACTCCGCAACACCAGTCTTTACCCCGATGCTCTGCATCCGTTGCGGAGTAAGCGTGACCGGCGCCAGTCTTGGTTCAGAAGACGATGGTCCAGGGTTTGGCGCCGGAGCCCCATTCCCTTGCGGGCTTTGTCCCTCCGGTTCCGCGACCCAGTTACGATGGCCCGGTTGGTGACCGGACCAGAGGCCAGTAGCCGCTAGCGCGGCGAGGATTAAGACCGCGCGTGGGCGCGAGCGGCTCACAGCTCACCCCCAATCAACCGTTCGATCGCGGCAAGCGCCGTCTGCTCGTCCAACTCAAGCTGGAGCCGCTTGAGTTCGAGGTCGTGGACCTGGTGCTGCGTGTCGAGTGCGGCGCCAAGCTCGCTGCGCCCCTGGGCATAGTCCGCGATGATCGACTTGAGCGCTGCCCTGGCCTCCGGAAGAGCTTTTCGGGCCAACAAGACATCGGCTTGCCGTGCCGCTTTGAGCCGCGCGAGCGTTTCGCCGAGCGCACTCTGGATATCGAGCAACGCAGCTTCGTAGTGTTGCCGGGCCGCACCCAGCTGTGCGGTCGCGGCCTGTTGCTCGGAGGCCTCCTTGCCCCAGGGCAGCGGGATGTTGAGACCGACCGTGGCGGCGACCCCCGGCGGACGGTTGTTGGTCTGGATCAATGGTCCGGCCCCGACTGTCAGATCGGGATACCAGGCTTTCTCGGCCAGGGCGGTGCGCGCTTGCGCGGCATTCACCTCCGCGCCGCTTGCGGCGAGCGCCGGGCTGCTACCGCGGGCGCGTTCCACCAGGGAAGCAATGGCGAGATCCGTGGCGGGCACGGACCGGAGCCGCAAAGGTTCGACCAACGGAGCGCCGGCGGGACGTGCAAGCAGCGCGTTGAGCATTTCCCTTGCGGCGGCACGATCGCCATGGAGGCGGGTTGCTTCGATCTCCACCGATGTTTCCTCGCCGAGGGCCTTGATGACCGCCGGCTGATTGGCGCGTCCAGCCCCGAATTGCGCCTCGGCAGCGGCACGCATGCCGCGCGTCACCGCGATCACCTCCCGGTTCACGGCAAGGGCACGGCTCGCTGCATAGTATTGGGCGAAGGCGATCTTGATGCGTTCGTCGAGGGCGTCGCGCGCCGCCTGTTCGCGCCCGCGCATGGCATCCAAATCGGCCAGCGCCGCCTCGCGCCGCAGGCTCTGCTTTCCCCACAGCGGGAACGCCTGCGTCATCATGATCGCATGCCCGCTGAAGACATTGGGGTTGCGGTAAAACTGATAGCTGTCCGAGATCGTCGGATCATCAAGCGCGTCGGCGCCGGCCGCCCTGGCCGCGGCGGCCGAGGTATCGAGCGCCGCCGCGCGCAGCGCCGGGTTGAGCCGGCGGCCGACGGCGAGCACGCTTTCCACCGTCGCGCCCAAGGGCATGAGCCGTGATGGCGCGACGGATTTATCGGTCGCGGCCTTCTGCGGCTTGGCCGCTGCCTTGAAGTGCTCGTGTTGGGCCTCCGCCCAAGCATGGCCCGCGCCGAGAGTAATGGCGAGCGCGGCGGCGCCCGCGAAAAAGCGAGATGGCATGGATTTGACCTCCAGCCCCGGACGGGCTTTAGCCGAAGAACACGCGTGTTTACGACCGCGCCGGATGCGCCGGAACACGATCCAAATGCGTACGCAAGCGCGGTGCTTCCGATTAAGCGGCTATGCGGTTCGCTATAGGGGGGAAGAGGTTGGGTTTGATCGACAGCCCGGCTCGCCAAGTGGCAGGCGGCCAATACGCCACGCGCGCATAAGCGGTTGGGATTCCTAGCGCGGTTGACAGAGTCGGAAGGGCGGGCGAAGAAATGCAACCCACCTGGTTGGCACAATCGAGCGAAATGCCCTTGCACGGCATCTGTTTCATGAGCGCTGGCGTGGCATGGTCCTTTATCGCCATCCTCACGCAGCAGTCGTCGATCGCGGTTTGCGCGGCATCCATACAAGCTGACGCCGCAGGCGGCATCTGAGCCCCGGCCCCAACGAGGAAGGCAAGGCCAGTCAGAAAAATGAGCAATCGCCGGAGAAAGAGCCGGAGAAAGAGGATGCACATACCTGCAACATACGCCGTTCTCTGCCACCGTTCAAGGCACGCTTTGCTCTCAAAATAAAGGCCCATCATCTCGCGCCCAAAACCTTCACGGACGATCAAAGCCATGAACTCAACCCAAAACCCCATCCGAGGCCAACCAGCGAACCTCTGCTTAGAACAAAACACCGCGCGGGGCCGCCTCGGGGACTAAACTGAACTCCATCCCGGCCGCTTCAATCCCGCCCGCCCGGCTCGACTAAAAGGTCGAGCGGATAGCCTTGGAAAGCCTTGTCGATGGCGAGCACGACATGGCCGTGGAATTTCTCGACGCCCAGCTCGCCACGGCTCATAAAGTCGCTGAGCTCGCTGTAATGGTCGATATCGCGGCAAAGCACCCGCATCAGATAATCGATCCGGCCGCCGATTTTGTAGCATTCCAAAACTTCGTTGCGGTTGCGGATTGCCGCCAGAAAACGCTCGAAATCGGCTTCGCGGTGATTTTCGAGGATAACCTCGACCAGCAGCATCACCGTGCTGCGGATTTTCGTAAGATCAAAGTCGGCGACATAGCGCCTTATCAGCCCATGTTTTTCGAGCGCTTTGACCCGCTCTAGGCAGGCGCTCGGCGACAAATGCACGTCCTCGGCGAGGCGGACATTGCTGATCCGCGCGTCGAGTTGAAGCCGCTTCATGATTTTGAAGTCCATTTCGTCGATCATGTGCCGGGGCGTCATCTCTTGCTCGCTTGTTGCCTAAAGTTTCGAGGTTTTCGAACGGTGTCCGGCGTCACGCCAACGGCAAAATAGGTGCCCGCGCATTTTCGCGCGTGGAAGGGGCCTTGGCGCGGATATTCTGCGCGAAAGCGGGCTAACTTCCGGGGCAACAGCGCGGTCTTCCGTGCGATAAATCTCGTCGGGAGGGAGTGTTGATAGGAGGCCGCCATGTCCTTGCAAACCGCCATCTCCCCGCAAAGGGTCATCGCGCAAGAAGCCCGCTTTGGCGCGAAAAATTACGCGCCGCTTCCGGTGGTCTTGGCGAGGGGCGCTGGCGCGCATCTCTTCGATACCAGTGGCAAGCGCTATATCGATATGATGGGCGCCTATTCGGCGGCGAGTTTCGGCCACCTGCATCCGCGTCTCGTCCACGCCATGAAACGTCAGCTTGACCGCTTGGATGTCGTCTCCCGTGCCTATCATTCGGACAATCTCGGGCCGCTTTGCGAGGAGCTCGCCGGGCTCGCCGGGCTCGACGCATGCCTGCCGATGAACACCGGCGCGGAGGCGGTCGAAACCGCGATCAAGGCCGCGCGCCGTTATGGTTACGATCGGCTTTCGATCCCCGGGGCCAAAGCGGAAATTATTGTCGCCGCGGGGAATTTCCATGGCCGGACGACGTCGATCATAGGCTTTTCCGGCGAGCCGTCCTACCGGCGCGGTTTTGGGCCTTTCGCGCCGGGGTTTGTCACGGTGCCATTCGGCGACGCGAATGCGCTCGAAGCGGCGATCTCGCCGTGCACGGCGGCGGTCCTTATCGAGCCCATTCAGGGCGAGGCGGGCATTGTCGTGCCGCCCGGGGGATACCTGACAGGCCTCCGGAGGATCTGCGACCGGCATGGCATATTGCTGATTTTCGACGAGGTCCAATCGGGCTTCGGACGCACCGGGCGAAATTTCTGCTTCGAACACGAGAATGCCAAGCCCGACGGTCTCGTCGTTGGCAAGGCGCTCGGCGGCGGTCTGATCCCCGTCTCCGCGTTTGTCGCGCGGCGCGCCGTCATGGACGTTTTCGATCCCGGCAGCCATGGCTCTACGTTTGGCGGCAATCCGCTTGCCGCGGCGGTCGCGCGCGAGGCGATCCATGTTCTTCAAGACGAGGATCTCGCCTTGCGTAGCCGCGTCCTGGGGAAAACTTTGCTCGCCGCGCTCGCCGGTATCGGCCATCCCGCGATCGTCGAGGTTCGCGGCAAAGGGCTTTGGGCAGGAGTCGAGCTCGATCCCGCGCGCGCCAACGCGAAGGACGTGTGCCTTGCAATGCTGCGGCGCGGAGTCTTGACCAAGGAGACGCATGAAACCGTCATTCGCTTCGCCCCGCCCCTGATTATCGAGGAGGCCGATCTCTTGGCCGCGGTCGAGGTCTTCCATGACGCGCTTGAGGAAGCCGCCGCGCCCCCTGCCATGAGGTTCGTTGGATGAACATTCATATCGCAACCGCGCCGGTGCCTCAAAATGCTGCCGCAACCGTCGTCGCGCCGAATTCCAGACAAAAAATTTTGATGTGCGCGCCGGATTATTTTGGCGTGAACTACGTCATCAATCCGTGGATGCTGGGCAATCGCGGCCGCATCAATCATGCTCTCGCGGTCAGGCAATGGAAGAATTTCAGAGATGCGGTTGCCGCGCATGCGGAAATCGCACTGATCGAGCCGCAGCCAAATTTGCCGGACATGGTGTTTACCGCCAATGCCGGGATGGTGCTGGGCACCGTGGCGGTCGCGAGCCGTTTTCGCTATAAGGCGCGGCAAGGCGAGGAGCGCTTCTTCCGCCAATGGTTCGAGCACAATGGTATTCCGCTGGCGCCGTGGCCCGAGGATATTTTTTTCGAAGGTGCCGGCGATGCCTTGGTTGATCGCGGCCAGCCTCTCGTCTGGTGCGGATACGGCTTCCGGTCCGATGCAACTGCGCCCGCTGCGCACGAACGCATTTTCAAACGCCCTGTTATCGGTCTGCGGCTTGTCGATCCGCGCTTTTACCATCTCGACACCTGTTTTTGCCCGATCGAAGGTGGCTATCTCATCTATTATCCCGAGGCTTTCGATGCCGCGAGCCGGGCGAAGATCGCCGCCAGCGTCGCGCCGGAAAAACTGATCGCCGTCGCCAAGGAAGATGCCGAGCAATATGCCTGCAACGCCGTCGATCTCGACCGGCATGTTTTCCTCAACGGCGCGTCGGAAGAATTGCAGGAAAAACTGCGCGCCGCCGGCTTTACGCCCGTCATCGTGCCTCTGTCCGAATTCATGCGCGCGGGCGGGGCCGCAAAATGCCTGACGCTTAAATTGAAGGAAAGTTAGGGGCTAGTGGATTGATTTGATTCATTCTTACACCCGGCGGCGCTGCGCGCGTTGGTGCGCGAGCTCGTCCGCGCGAGCGAACTCGTTGGTTTCGAATTGACGGAATTTGAAGTCCCTTCGAACCCCGGGCGTCGCGCCCGCGCGGTTCAAACGGTCATCCGCATGATTGAACCCGTGTTTTTGGCGGCGCCGGACCGCGGCAAGCGGGTTGACGAACCTTGCGGTTGACGAAGGCCCTGCCGCAGCACGACAGACTACCCGATGGCTGCCCTCGCTCAGGTCGCCTCGGTAGCCACTCTCTTGATGCTTTGCATGACGTTAGCCCAGCCGCCGCTCATGGCGTCAAAAGCGAAGTCGTTTTGCGGAGACCGGAAGCCGGAATGCACGAGACGCAGCCGAGTGCCGCTTTCGACCACGGCGAGCGTCCAGGTGACGACACTGTCAAGCCGCGAGCCATATTTGTCGTTGCTGTCCGAGCCGCCTTTCCAACTATAGGCGAGACGTTCATTGGGTATGACTTCCAGCACCTGGCAATCAACGAGGCCGTTCCAGTCACCTATCGGCTGAGCCTGAAAGGTGAACGGCTTTCCCACGGTTGGATCGAAGTTGTTGGGCATGAGCCAGCGGCCGATCAATTCGGCGGATGTCAAGGTTTTCCAGATCACCTCTGGTGTGTGCGGAAGAACCTCATCGACGACGATCTTGCGGATCACGGACTGTTCGACGGCGTTATTCATGGAACTATCTCCTTTAAGAGTTCTCTGAGGTTGGTGAGACGTTCACGCCAGAACAGGCCGTAGATGCCCAACCAGTCGATGAGAGGCGCGAGGCCCTTGGGTTCGGCGCGGTAGTGAACGTTCCGGCCCTGACGCCGCTCGGCAACCAAACCGGCCTCCTTCAGTGACCGCAGGTGCTGTGAGATCGCTGACTGTGAAACTGTGCTGCCTCGTGTCAGTTCGACAACCGTGATCTCGTCAGCGCTTACGATTCGTTCGAAGACCGCACGTCGCGTTGGGTCCGCGAGAGTGCGCATCACAACCCCGGTGTCTGTCACCTCACTCATGTCAAACCATTAGTCCGCGCTTATTAATAAGTCAAGGCTTATTGTTTGGGGCGCGACCGGCGTGCTCTTGGGCATTCCGTTCCGGCGCTTGCGATGACGAGAAGCGAGCAACCAACTGCAATAGATAATGTTCGGGAGAGCGGGTTCTACGGGAGGGCTACGGCGTAGACATAGTGCTCATCTTCGTCGAGCGTGGTCCGCCAAACTACCGTTCGCATTTGTTCCGGCCGTTTTGCGGAAAAAACGTTCAGCCCGCAAGGCTTGCGAGGCCATCCGGCGTTGGCCCGCCATGGGCGAAGTCGAGAAGTTCGATCGTATGGAGCACCGGGATCGATGTGCCGCTCGCGATCTGAGCGATGCAGCCGATGTTGCCGGTGGCGACGAGATCGGGCGAGGTCTGCACGATATTCGCGATCTTGCGGTCGCGAAGCCGCATAGAGGCGAATGCACGCGTGGGCGTGCTCCTTCCCGAGAACGTCCCGTTCGAGCCCGGTGAGAGTGCTGACGAGCGAAGCGTGATAGCGCGAGAGGACAGGTATGCGAACTTGTGGGCGGTCCCAAAGAATTCTTTCTTGTCCTAGGTAGGGCCAGTGGGGGAATCAATTTTCATAGGGGGGCGCCTTCCCTGATTGCACTTAGAATTTTTCCAAATTTGCCCCATTCCAAAAACCGACAATGTTCAGGATTTACGGCCGAGCCTAATTACCTAGCCAGGGTCATGTCACGACTCATCCCGAAGATTAGGATTCATAGCCAACATTTTGCCTCGTCTAAGCTCGACCGTGCTGATTTGGACGATCCGGCCGTTTGAACTAGGCTGCTTTTCCCCTGCGGGGAGAGACACCGATGGGTCGAAGCGGGATCGATGCAATCCGCGCATTATTGAGTTCCAAGCCACGCCCCGTGGGCTGGGCAGAGCGTCGCCAGCGCTTGGACGAAGTCGGCTCGATCTGGCCCGTGGCCGACGACGTTAAGCTCGAAGTAGCCGCGCTCGATGGCGTGCCTGGAGAATGGTCAAGCGTCCCTGGTAGCGACGCCTCCCGCGTCCTGATGTTTTTCCATGGCGGTGGCTATTGCTCAGGTTCCATCCTCAGCCATCGTCGCATGGTCACTGAGGCGGGCCGGGCGGCCGGAGTGCGAACGCTGGCAGTTGGTTATCGGCTGGCGCCGGAACATCCGTTCCCTGCAGCCCTCGATGACGCGCTGACAGCGTGGCGATTTTTGAAGCGCCGCATTGCCGCTGACCACATCGCGGTCGGTGGGGACAGCGCAGGCGGCGGGCTATGCGTGGCGCTGATCAATCAGCTGCGTGACGCCCAGGAGGAGGTTCCCGGTTGTGCTTGGCTCGTGTCGCCCTGGACGGACCTGGCCTTGTCGGGCTCGACGCTTGCCACCAAGGACGCCGAAGACCCGATTATTCACAAAGCTTACCTGGACGAATTGGCCGATGCGTATCTTCCCTCCGGTATGGACAGGAAAGACCCGCGGGTCTCGTCGCTCTATGCGGATTTGGAAGGCCTCCCGCAAACGCTCATCCAGGTGGGGTCGGCCGAAACGCTACTCGAGGATGCCACACGCTTCGCGGCCGCCGCCGGAGCCGCCGGGGTGCCCGTGACGCTGGAGATTTGGCCGCACATGATCCACGCGTGGCATTTGTGGAACGCTCATCTTGAGCCAGGACGCCGCGCCATCGCCAATGCCGGCGCATTCATCCGTGGCCATCTTTAGGTCCTAATTTGCCGGGGTGCCAGCTGCCTCGCCAGCGGCCCGCAGCGGGAATGACGTTTCTAGCCCGCAAGGCTCGCGAGGGCATCCGGGGTGGGCCCGCCATGGGCGAAGTCGAGAAGTTCGATCGTATGGAGCACCGGGATCGATGTGCCGCTCGCGATCTGCGCGATGCAGCCGATGTTGCCGGTGGCAACGAGATCCGGCGAGGTTTGCACGATATTCGCGATCTTGCGGTCGCGCAGCCGCAAGGCGATCTCCGGCTCCAAAATATTGTAGGTGCCCGCCGAACCGCAGCACAAATGCCCTTCGGGAATATCGCGGACCTCAAAGCCTGCTTGCCTCAATAGCCGCCGTGGCAAGTCGTCGATCTTTTGGCCATGCTGCATCGAGCAGGCGGAATGATAGGCGACCGTTAGGCCGGAAGGTCTCGTCGGCTCCGGCAAATCGAGCGTGTCCAAAAATTCCGTCACATCCTTGGCGAGCGCGGAAACGCGCGCGGCCTTTGCCGCATAGTCCGGATCATTGCGCAGCAAAAATCCATAATCCTTGATCATGGTGCCGCAGCCAGATGCCGTGCTCAAAATCGCATCGAGTCCATGCCCCTCGATTTCCCTGCTCCAGACATCGATGTTGGCCCGCGCGTGGGCGAGGGCGCCCGCTTCCTTCCCCAAATGGTGCAAGAGCGCGCCGCAGCAGCCTTCGCCTTTGGCAAGCACGGTTTTAATGCCGAACCTGGTCAGCAAGCGGGTCGCCGAGTCGTTGATGCTAGGCCGCAACACCTGCTGGACGCAGCCGCAAGCAAGGGCAACGCGGGCAATAGGCGCTCCGGCGGGAAAGATTTCACCCGAGCGCGGACCGGCGGTTTGCCGGACGCGGCGAGGCGCGAGGCGCAACAACGCGGTAAGGCGCCGACCGGTCCGGCCAAACCGCGGATAGAGAGAGCTGAAGGCTCTGGCCAAGGGCGCAGCGGCAAGCGCAATGCGGAAACGGTTCGGATAGGGAAGAACGGCGCCAAGAAAAGCCCGGAACAAAAGGTCCGCGAACGGCCTTCGAAACGTCTTTTCGATATGGCTTCTCGCCCCATCGACAAGATGCATATAGTTGACGCCGGAAGGGCAGGTCGTCATGCAGGCGAGGCAAGAAAGACAGCGGTCGATGTGCTTGACGGTCAGCGCATCGGCTGGGCGGTCATGTTCGAGCATGTCCTTGATAAGGTAGATGCGTCCGCGCGGAGAATCGAGTTCGTCGCCAAGCAGCACAAAGGTCGGGCAGGTCGCGTTGCAGAAGCCGCAATGGACGCAGGCACGGAGAATTTTCTCCGCCTCCGCCGTCGCGGGATTCTCGAGCTGCGCGGGGGTAAAATTAGTCTGCATCTCAAAATTCCGCCCACATGCGGCGCGGCTCCAAAATAGCATAAGGATCGAACGCCGCCTTCAGCCGCCGCGACAGAGCGGCGAGCCCTTGCGGCTGCGGCTCGAAGACGGGGATTGCCGCGCGGGCTTCCCTTGGCGCGCGGATTAAAGTGGCATGGCCGCCGCCATTTTCCGCAACCGCTCGACGAATAAGGCTTGCCGCCGCGCCGGGGCAAGGATCGAGCGCGAGCCAGACCAAGCCGCCCGACCAATCGAACAGGGCTTCTGCAGAATGCGCGCGGGCAACTGTCTCGGCAACCTTGGGTCCGGCGGTTGGCGCAACCGAAATTTTCCAGATGATTTTTTCGCGTGGATAGGCGACCGGCTCGACGTCGCGCACCGCGCGCCAGAGTTTTTCGGAAGCAGGCGCGTCGAGCCGTGCCGTTGGCGCCAAGTCTTTCAGCATCGCTTCGAGCCGGTCCAGACGCCCGGCGACGGAAGGCGCGAAGCCCTCCAAGCGCAACGCCGTGATCGAGGTCGCGTATCCTTGTGTCTTCGCCGCGAATGCCGGCAAATGCGCGGCGCCGGATACATCGGCCGGCGCGCCCATCGCGGCGCAAAGTGCGTTTATGGCGGGCGCCGGATCGAGGCCGGTGAGTATCAATGTCGCCGAGGTTTCCCCGCGCGGAAGTACTTTTAAAGTCACCTCAGTTGCCACGGCGAGGGTTCCGAAGGATCCGGCTAGGCCACGCGACAGATCATAGCCGGTGACGTTTTTCACGACCCGGCCGCCGGCCTTGAAAACTTCGCCGCGGCCGGACACCGCCTTGATCCCTAAGACAAAATCCCGCGCCGCGCCCGCCTTGATCCGGCGCGGGCCGGAGAGATTGGCCATGATTGCGCCGCCGAGCGTGCCGCTTCCGGTGCCATAGAGCGCGGCAAAGGTCATCGGTTCGAAGGCAAGCTCTTGGCCGGCTTCGGCGAGCATCATCTCGATGATCTCGATCGGTGTTCCGGCAAGTGCCGAAAAAACGAGTTCGCCGGACTCATAAAAGGTGACGCCGTTGAGGCGGGAGAGATCGAGGCAGCCCGCGTTTTTCATCGGCCGGCCGAGCTCTGCCTTCGATCCGAGACCGGTAATCGAAAGCGGGGTACGCTTTGCCGCTGCCTCGGTGACACATTCCGCCACCTCGGCGGGACCGGCCGGGACGAAATGGGACATTGGTCTGTGCGCCTTAACGTGAGCAAAAAGTCTATACGTTTCGCGGATCGATCGCTCCAAAATGTTTCACCTGAAGCGTTTTGGTTGTCGCATCGCGGCGCCTCCGTCAAGCGGCAAGCATTCGATTTCAGCGATGCCTTGGCGGCTTTGTGGACGGCAGGGTCATCATCAGCCGGCAGGCCGCGCCCGCCACGGCGATAAGATTTCGGGCCCGCCCGGCCGCCTGCATGCACCCCTTGCGCCAGGCACTTTTGGCAGGCGCGGCGCGATGCGCAGCTGGGATTTGGCGCAAGCGGAAGAGTGCGGTAGAGTTTTTTTGGTTTTACGTTTTTTGGCTAATTCTTCCTTGGCGCTGCCGATATCCTCGAGCGCCTCGTTGCGATGAGCAGTCCATGGGTGCTGTCGTGCCAGCGATTCCCTTCGTCGACGTCGGCGACGGCGGTCCTCTCCGCCATGCGGTGCTGAGCCGTTCCCGCGCGCGTGCGGTGCGCGATGATTGCCTCACGTTCCTTCCGAGGGTGGTAATGCCGTTCCTACCGGCGTTGGATAGCGCCGCGCGCCGCTGGCTCACCCGGTCCTGCTCGCCCTATGTGCCGGAGATAGCGCAAATCGCGGCGACGCTCGGCTTTCCGGGCATCTGGCTGCTCAACAATTCTTACCAATGGGGCTGCACCGCACTCGCGCGCGAGGAAGACGGTGTGCCCTGGCTCGCACGCACGCTCGATTGGCCATTCCCGGGGCTTGGCCGCCATGCAGAGCTTGTGCGCGCAAAGACGCCCGCCGGCGAATACTTCAGCGTCACCTGGCCCGGCTACGCTGGCCTGCTGACAGCGATGGCGCCGCTCCGGTTCGCCGCCTGTATCAACCAGGCGCCCATGTGGCGCCGCACCCGGCATCCCTGGCTGCGCATTTACGACCTTGCGGCCAACGCGCTTCATACCTGGGTGAAAGTTCGCCACATGCCGCCGGATCAGTTGCTGCGCAAGGTCTTCGAGACTTGTGAAACATATGCCGCCGCGAAGAGCGTGTTGGAAGAAACGCCGGTGGCGCGGCCGGTGATCTACGTGCTCATTGGCTGCGCGCCGAATGAGCGATGCGTGATCGAGCGGACCGAGACCGGCTTTGTCACGCGGGAAAACGAGACGAGCGCGACCAATGATTGGGTGCCGAGCCGCCCAAGGTGGGAAGCACGCATTACAGCCACTCGCTTCCTGAATTGCACGTCAGCAGATGCGGCCGCAAGCTGTCGCGCCCGCCACGACGCGCTTGCTGCCTGGGGCGGGCTCTTGTCGCGCGGCGGTTTCGACTGGGTGAAGCCGCCGGTCCTCAACCCCTATACGCGGCTCGCCATCACGATGAGTCCCGCGCGTGCGATTTTACGCGTGGCAGGTTTTGAGATGATATCGGCCGGCTTGCCGGAGCGGGTGACTCAAGTCTGCGAGATTTAAGGGCGGCGCCTGGTTTTGCCCGTTTTTTTTGCCAAATCTTGCGCGGCGGACGGGATCTGAACCAAGGCTTAAACTTGGTCGAAAAGCCGCCTCCCATGACAAATTGATCGCGCCAAATTGACAGGGCTACGCGAGATCGTCCCTCAGCCGTTGCAAAAACGCCTCAAGCACGTCGCGCCGTAAGACATAGCTGGCGAATTTGCCGTCCCGGACGACCTCCACCAGACACGCTATTTCGAGTTCTTTCATGTGGTGGGAGAGCGTCGCCGGGCTGATGTCCATGCAATCGCGCACCGTACCGCAGGAGGTCGCGTCCCGGCATTCGCCGAGACGCTTCAAGATTTCGTAGCGGCGCCGATCGCCCAGGACCTTCGCGATCAGGAGAACTTGATCCTCCGTCAGCGTTTTGCGAGCCCGCTTCGACATCCCCACACCTTCGAGCATGACCGCTTCAATTTGAATGGATCGTGCTCACTCTTCTATCGGCGGCGCGGTCGCATCACAAGGGCGTGATCGCCTTAGCGCAAGCCGCCCGAAACCACCAGCGTACCGCCCGTGACCCAACGCGACTCGTCCGACGCCAAGAACACCGCGACCGGCGCTATATCGTTCGGTCGTCCGATTCGTCCGAGCGGCGTCAGCGCGACGAACTGCCTCTCGAAATCGCCGCCGACGACGCCCGCGGTATGTGTGCCTTCAGTTTCGACCACACCCGGATTGATCGAGTTGACCCGGATTTTCCTTGGCCCCAACTCCTTCGCCAGCACGCGCGTCGCCGCGTCAACCGCGCCCTTCGTGGCGGTGTAGACGACCGAATTCGGCGGATTGAGCTCGGTCACCGCGGAGCTAATATTGATGACGCTTCCACCCTTGTCGCCAAAAAGCTTGACCGCCTCCTGCGTCGCCAGCAGCAGACCGAGCACGTTAATATTGAAATGCCGGTGAAATTCCTCTTCCGTGACCCCTTCGAGCGGCAAAAGATTATAGACGCCGGCGTTATTGACCAGAATGTCTAGCCGGCCGTACGCTTGCTTGGCCTCCACAAAGGTTTTCTTGACATCCGCCGCCTTCGCGACATCACCCTGCACAGCGATCGCTTTGCCGCCCTTGGCTCGAATGTCCGCAACGACGCGATCAGCGCTGTCCTTGCTCGAGGCATAGTTGACAACGACGGCCGCGCCTTCCGCCGCAAAACTTTTGGCGATTTCCGCGCCAATGCCCTTTGATGCGCCGGTCACGACCGCGATCTTGCCAGATAATCTGCTCATGATTTTCCATCCTTCGTTCTACAATTGTTCGATAATTTTACAACTATCGAACGATCTTCGGACTTAGGTAGGTCGGCGAGAAAGGTCTTTCAAGGGCGCGATGGCGGCGGTATTGACGATGGGCTCGAGCGTCAACTTTCAGGAGCTTGGGCGTTGGCGTGTATATTGAGCGCCGCGCGCTATCGGCACCTAAAACAAACGACAATGCGGTGGCGCGGCCTCCGAGAGATGCGAATTTGAATCGGGCAAGCGCGGTGATCCGAAGACTTCTGCTCTGGTGCTTCCGCAACCGCGAGACGGGCGCGATCACCGTTGCTCAGATGCCAAACCTCGCGCTCAGCGTCTTTCTCGTCTCGACGGCGATCCTCTGGCTCGGGCATCCAACCGGTGCCATCTCGACAGGGGCCGAGGTGGCCGCTACCGGCAGTCTGATCGTCTGGGCCGTCGACGAGGTGGTTCGCGGCGTCAACCCTTGGCGCCGCTTCCTCGGCGTCGCCGTTCTGATCTACGTAGTTTGGTCGCTGCCATTCCATCGCTTTGCGCACTGGTGATCGCGCGTGGCAAATTGACCGTGGGCTTCCCACGGAACCGGAGAACGCCACGCAAGCGATGGCGCTAAGAAAGCTTGGGATCGCTCTTGAATGGACGGATCTCGCCGACCGGCAACCGGGGCCGGGCGAGATTCGCGTGAAGGTGGCCGCCTGCGGCGTCTGCCGCAAGGATTTGCATGTCGTCGATGGGGAGCTGCCGGGCCGAAAGGTACCGATCACCCTGGCGACGAGATCGTCGGCCGGATCGATGCGATTGGGGCCGGGGTCGAGGGGCCCAGCCCTGGGGGAGCGTGCGGGCACCAGCGCGTGGGACCGCCGGAACCTGCGCCATTACGCCAACTTCGCGTCCCGAAAACTATCGTTTTGATAGCTCCCACGCCCCTCAATGCGCCTCGTCCCAGTTCTGCGCCGCCTTGGCATCGACCTGCAAGGGCACAGCGAGCTGGATGAAAGGGTGCGGGGCGTCCGTCATCACCTTGCGCACGACTTCGATCGTTGCCTCGACCTCGCTATCCGGCACCTCGAAAACAAGTTCGTCATGGACCTGCAAAAGCATGTTCGCCGAAAGCTTTTCGTTCGCCAACGCCGCGTCCATGCGCACCATCGCGCGGCGGATGATGTCGGCGGCAGAGCCCTGGATCGGCGCATTGATCGCGGCGCGTTCATTAAAGGCGCGCTCGGAGGGGTTTGACGCGGTGACCCGCGGATAATGGCATTTGCGCCCAAAAATCGTCGTCACATAACCTTTCTCGCGCACGAAAATTTTGGTTTGATCCATATAAGCGCGAATGCCCGGAAACCGCTCGAAATATTTTTTGATGTAGGCACCGGCGTCCTCCCGCGAAATGCCCAATTGGTTGGCGAGGCCGAACGCGGAAATGCCGTAAATGATTCCGAAATTAATCGCCTTGGCGCGGCGGCGCACTTCTGGCGGCATGCCTTCGGCCGGCACGCCAAACATTTCGGAAGCGGTCATCGCATGAATATCCTGGCCCTCGGCAAACGCCGCCTTCAATTGCGGAATGCCGGCAATATGGGCAAGAAGGCGCAGTTCGATCTGCGAATAATCCGCCGAGACGAGCTTATGGCCGTCGCGCGCGATAAAAGCCCGGCGGATTTTCCGCCCCGCTTCGTTGCGCACGGGGATATTCTGCAAATTCGGGTCGGACGAGGAAAGCCTGCCCGTCGTCGTCGCGGCGAGCGCATAGGAGGTATGCACGCGCCCGGTGGAGGGA